>NZ_JAEQDD010000060.1:0-70457 GCF_020737885.1 Microcoleus sp. PH2017_34_RAT_O_A
TCGGATTCGACCTGTTCTGTCAGCCATGACGGAATTGCGATCGTTACATCTCCAGCATTGCACAGCTATGTTGAGAAATGTTCAGCGTAAAAGAATCAGTATTTCATATTAATTCTGGTTTTACCGGAATGATTAAACCGCAGAGGCCGCAGAGGACACAGAGGGAGAGGATAGAGAGATGAATCATTCTGATGAAGAGTGGATTTGATATGAAGGAGTGCAAAAAGTATTTTTTTTAACAGTGCGATCGTCTCCGGTCGCGATTGTTATACCATTTATCTGAAGTTGTACAATACTCTTCGACCCCCCCTAGCCCCCCCCTTGTTAAAGGGGGGAACAAGAATATTGTTATTTCGTTGAAAATTGGTATTAGACTCGCGATCCTAGAATCAGGACTAAAGTCCTTACTACAAACAACTGAATTAGTTAATCTCAAAGGAATTCATCATATTTTCAGCCGTTTTCAAATAGTCCGAATACTCTGATTTCTCCGCAGTGTAAGTAATCACGTAAGCTTTATTATTCATCAACGTCCAAGTTTGCATTTTTTTGGTATTGGTTTGTCCGTCTTTATCATCAAAAACAACTGTATAACCTCGATGATTAGCAATCGTTTTAGGATTTTCTTCTAAAATTTTAACATCAGTAAAATTTGTTTTAATTTGCTTGAGAGACGATTGATTGTATTCATCGAGAGACATCGGTTTTGGCAAATCTTCTATGCTGACAGTAATTTGTTCTTGATAAGCATCAGCGGTGTTCTTTTTGGGGGCTATGAATACAACCACATCGTTAATTACTGGATTTTGTAACTCTTGTTTTTCCCACTTTTCAGGGTATTTGATTTTAAACTGATGGGTCGAACTTTGATAACTTAATAAATTTTCAACTTGAGTTTTAGAGAAATGTTGGATTGCGAAGGCGGAAATGGCGATCGCCCCAGCAACTCCGAGTCCCATTAAAGCCGGCTTCCATCCCAAAGCAAATCTACGAGTTCTGCGATCGGGAGATGGCGATGGCGGGCGATCGCTCAGTTTACCAAGTCGCTGCAAAAGAACTTGAGTATCTTTTGGCCTGTCTTTCGGAAAATAAGCCATCAAATCATCAATCAAATCTGCTAGCGGCTTCGATGTTTGAGTCGCCACATTCCGCCAAATCAATTTACCCGATCGCGGATCTTCCTGCAAATTTCTCGGTTCTTGAGCCGTCAGCAAATACACAAAATTCCGGCCCAAAGCAAAAAAATCAGAACGTGGCTCAGCCTTGCCCTTTTTTTGTTCTTCGGGAGTGTAACCCATCGAAGAAATGCGAGTTACTTCTCCAGTTGCTCTCTGAATAGTTTCTGTAACTTCCCGCACCGCCCCAAAATCAATTAATACTAATTTTCCGTTCGACCGGCACATGACATTTTGCGGCTTAATATCTCGGTGAAAATAATTTTGATTGTGAACGAGATTCAATATTTCCGTCAGTTGTGTCAACCAGTCAATAGCTAGTTCCGAAGAAATAGGTTGGTAATTATGAGCTTCCAACCACTGCTGCAAATTTTTACCTTCAATTTTCTCCATCACCAGACAGTGCAAAGATTTATCAGTACCCTTAACTCTGAAAGTAAAATAGCCTTCAGATTCAACTGTCGGGAGTCCCGGATGCTTCAGCCGCTGCAAAACGTGAGCTTCTCTCTGAAAAAGTTCCACACCTAGAGTATCGTTGTTCATCAGAACTTTCAACACTTTCTGAGTACCGTCTCTGTCTCTGACTGCAAAAGTTTTACCAAATCCTCCTTGTCCCAAAACAGCAATTACCCGATAGCGTGCGTTGATTAGCAACTCAGATCCGCAAGTTTGGCAAAAATTGATAGTGTCAAGATTTTCTGGATGGCGGCAGTTGGGATTAATGCAGTAGCTCATGGTATGGAGGAATTAGCTTGGTAGAAATAGTATCTCGTGCCAAAGCAGCTTCCTGAAAGCTATCCGAATTGGGGATAGCTTGGAATTAGTGCGGTGCTTGTCAGCATTGATTATTAAACATGATATAACATTACTCATGTTTTGAATACTGAATGAGAGAATCTCATTTTTGTAAAAAGCATTTTTTTGTTGGAGTGCGAGCTGGGACGCTCGGGAGTCTTATATCACCTGTGCGATCGGGGACGATCGCACTAAAAAAGCTGGCACGCTGGATGCTGGGTACTAAATTCTCGCACAATCTAAAATCTAAAATCTAAAATCTAAAATCTAAAATCATATGACAGGTCAAACCCATAAGAAAACAAACTTAATCGCCAGCCCCTATTTAGAAATCGACTATCAAGGCGAAGTGGTACGCTTGGAACTGACCAAGACTGAACACGTACTGGGACGAAATCCCCAACAAGCTGACTTGCTGGTTCCCAAAGATTGGGAGAAGCTGTCGAGATGTCAAGCGATTTTGCGCCAAGAAGGGGACGACTATCGCATCTATGACGGCGACGGCCTCAAACCCAGCAGTAGCGGGTTATTTGTGCTTCCGACTGAAACTCCTGTAACTCCGACTCAAGGCTGCGTTTTGCGACACGGAATCGAGTTGCGGATTGGTACGGATTTGAGAAATCCGGTGCGGGTGAGTTATTTCAATCCCGGAAGTCCGGCGCTGGCCGTTTTGGGTTCGCGGGAGTCTGTGTCTCTGCGAAATCGATCGGTCGTCTTGGGGCGCGATCGCACTTCTACGCTAGAGTTAAATTCGCCGATCGTCTCCCGCAGCCATTGTGCGATCGACGCCAACAAACGCGGAGAATACATTCTCACAGACACCAGCGCTAACGGCGTATTTATTAACGGCCAACGCATCCAAAAAACAGCCGTTTTAACCGAAGGCGCCAAAATTCGCATCGGCCCTTTTCTGCTAATTTATCAAAATGAAGAATTAACAGTTATCGATCCGGGAAACGCGATCGGCTTAGAAGCAATTAACTTAAACCGACCTTTTGTCAACGATATTTCCCTAGTAATTGAACCCGGACAGTTAGTGGCGTTAGTCGGAGGAAGCGGCGCGGGGAAATCCACATTAATGCGAACCTTGCTGGGAATTGAAACCACAAATCGTGGCGCCGTTTACGTCAACGGCGACGAATTGCGGAAAAACTTTGAATGCTACAGTTCTTTAATCGGTTACGTGCCTCAGGATGATATAGTCCACGGCGAATTAACAGTTACAGAAGCCCTAACTTACGCAATTAAATTGCGCTTGCCGCCGGATGTCGATGTCGAGCAAGTTTTGACAAAAACTCTGACCGATATTGAGATGTTGGACAAGCGAAAAACCCTTGTAAAAGACCTTAGTGGCGGACAGAGAAAGCGGGTTAGCATCGGCGTCGAATTGCTTGCAGATCCGAAGTTGTTTTTCTTGGACGAACCAACTTCTGGACTAGATCCGGGGCTGGATAAAAAGATGATGGAACTGCTGCGGAATTTGGCAGATAAAGGTCGGACGGTGGTTTTGGTGACGCACGCTACGGCAAATGTCAATTTGTGCGATCGCCTAGTTTTTCTCGGCCGCAACGGCTACCTTTGCTACTTCGGCCCGCCCGCAGATGCTGCAAATTTCTTTGGAGTTCATCAAGCAGACTTTGCCAATATTTATAACGAGTTAGAAATCGGCGAAAAGGTCATCAAAGAATGGGCGAATACCTATCGGAATTCCGCCTATTACCAGCGGTACATAACCGCGCCCTTAAGTCCAAAAGCACCGCAAAAACAAGCACCTCCAGTCAAACTTCCCCAACCCGCCAAAGTTTCCCCAATCAAACAACTGTTTATCCTCGCCGATCGCTATTTCAAGCTAACTTTACGCGACCCAGTTAACGTTGGTTTAGGACTGTTAACTGCTGCTGTTTGCCCGATTTTGCTAGCCGGAATCAAAGATATAGAACCGCTAGTTACCGGAACAGCAGACGATCCAGCGCTGGCTTTTTTAGCTTTGCGAATTTTGTTTGTATTTACATCGGCAGCTATTTGGGTAGGTTTGTCCAGTTCTCTGCAAGAAATTGTCAAAGAATCAGCCGTTTACCAGCGAGAAAGATTGGTGAATTTAGGTTTACTGCCCTATGTCGGTTCCAAGTTTCTGGTGCTGGGAGGATTGGCCTTGTTGCAAACAGTGCTAATGACCGCAGTAATTTTAATTGGTTTTAAACAGCCGTCACCGGATATAATCGCTTGGCCGCTGGGTTTGGGAATTACAGTATTTTTAACGCTGTTGGCTAGCATGAGTTTGGGATTGATGGTATCGGCATTTGTGAAGAATGGCAGTCAGGCCAACAGTGCTTTGCCTTTGCTGTTAGTGCCGCAAATTATTTTTTCGGGAGTCTTGTTCAGTCTGGGAAGTTTGTTTAAAATCGAGAAAATCGGTCAGTATATCTCGTGGTTGACGGTAAGCCGCTGGTCTGTGGGTGCTTACGGTAGCTTGGTTAACGTGAACGCGATGGTGCCAAAGCCGATCGAATTACCCGATCGAACAATCCTACCGCAGTTATTCGAGAAAAGCGCCGTCTACGAACCAACTTGGCAAAACTTAGCCTTGAATTGGGGAATTTTAGGATTGCACGCCGCCGTTTATTTGACCGTAACTTTGCTGTTGCAGAAGCGGAAAGATATTTTCAAATAACGCAGAATATGGTTATATTTTCTTAGTCCCTCTCTGCTGGGACTTTCTTTGAGGTGAAGCGATTTCTAATCGCCAAGGGCAAAAGGGCAAAAGTGTAAAAAGCTAGAAAGTCTACGCAGCCACACACGCAACTCGAAAACCGCGGGCCCAGTAGACATCGTTCGGCGCACTGTGGTCACGAGTAGCCGATTGACAGTTAAAATCACTGTAAAACGAACCACCGCGCATCAGCCGATGATTGTTTGTTCCCGTTTCCCAAGAACTTCCGTCAGTCCGTGCAGCATCATAATTATCATGCCATTTATCGCTGCACCATTCCCAAACATTCCCGTGCATATCGTACAACCCAAAAGCATTGGGGGGAAAACTTCCCACATCTGTGGAGTAGTTTGTGTCATAGTTGACTACTTCTGGAGATATACAGTGACAGGTTTCCCCAAAATGGAATGCGGTTGTTGTACCCGCACGACAGGCGTATTCCCATTCGGCTTCACTCAGTAAGCGATATGTTTTCCTAGTTGTTTGCGACAGTTTCTCACAAAATTTGACAGCATCATACCAGGATACATTTTCTACAGGACGTTTTTCACCTTTAAAGCACGATGGGTTGTTTCTCATAACTGCTTCCCACTGTTCTTGGGTGATGGCGTATTTACCTGCATAAAATGTCGGTACTGTGACTCGATACTGCGGAATTCGATCGCCACTAACTGTGTAGATGTCAGGGGGGCCCATCGTAAATGTGCCGCCGGGAATCTTTACCATTTCTAAGCTGACACCGCGCCCTAGGTTTTCACTAAAGTATTCGGCTTGTCGCTGTTCTGTTTTGACGATCCTTCCCCATTGGTAGAGTGTGATGACTTCAAATTGAAAGGTCTCTGCTGGACTTAGTTTTTCGTCAGCTATGATTTTATTTGGTGTTGGTGGTTGTGCAGCAACACACGCAACCCGAAAACCGTTGAATCTCTCGCCATAGATCGGCTGTTCGCAGCTACGAACAGCCGATCGGCAATTGCTCGGATCGTTGGCCCACGAACCACCGCGCAACATCCGACAATTGTTTCCTGATTCCCAAGAACTTCCGTCAGTCGGTGCACCATCATAATTGTCAAGCCATTTATCGCTGCACCATTCCTCAACATTCCCGTGCATATCGTACAACCCAAAAGCATTGGGGGGAAAACTCCCCACATCTGTGGGTTCGTTTGATTCGGTTATGTAGTTGACTAATTCCGGGGTAATCGTTTCGCCAAAATGAAATGGGGTTGTTGTACCCGCACGACAGGCGTATTCCCATTCCGCTTCACTCAGTAAGCGATATGTTTTCCCAGTTGTTTCCGACAGTTTCTCACAAAATTCGACAGCATCATACCAGGATACACATTCAACAGGAAGTTTTTCACCTTTCAAGTACGATGGGTTGTTTCCCATGACGGCTTCCCACTGTGCTTGAGTGATGGGGTATTTCCCTGCATAAAAAGCTGGTACTGTGACTTGATGCTGCGGGCTTTCGTCATCCTCTCGTCCTGCTTCGTCGTTGGGGGAACCCATCATAAATGTGCCACCGGGAATGTAAACCATTTCCAGTACAATACCATTACCTAAATCTTCTGGAAAAAATCGAGCAAATGACTTACGACGACTGTTTTTTTGTCCATCCGCATCGACTGTGATAACATAAAACCCAAAGAGAGGAAAATGGTTTTGTAAACATTGTTTTATATTCTCCTCATCCCGATCTTTCAGCAGTAAAAAAGCAGCAGATTTCACCTGCATTGACTCATCCTGCAATGCTCCAAGTATCAAATCTAAGCCTGCTTCCCCATATTTGGGCGCTTCGGAGAGTGCGGCGATTCTAACTTCGATCGCGGACGAGGCTAAGCGGCGTTTAACGCCGGCGATGCCTCCGAGTACAGCAGCATTGACCGGAATTGAATTTTGACCGCCCTTGACGGCATCGTATTCTCTAGGTTTATTTTGATTGTCAGACATAATTTCAACCAGGTACTTTTGCGAGTTTGTCGGGTTGCAAGGTCGGCATCGCGAGCAATTCCTCAACGGAGAAAGGTTGGGGTTGAGGAATTGCAGCTTCAGCATCCATGAGTTCTTTGATTTTCTCAAAAATCAAAACAGTTTCTGTTTCTCCGTCAGTTAGTTGATCGTAAAAATTAGGTATGGAGAACCAATGTTCAAAAGCAATCTCTAACAAACCGTTAGTTGCTAATTGCACTTGCCAGTACCGAGAATATCTGGCATCAACTATCTCAAATAATGGGGCCGGATTCTCTAGAGGATAATAAGTATAGCGCTCATCGCAAATATAGTACGATAAATTTCCTTGCCATTGGGAGATAGCATAGACAGTATACTCTTTACCGACTATCAATTTAAATTCAGTTTCTTTGGTAATGTCTAGCGGTGGATTTAGATAATTTTCCGGCAGGTCAGCTCCTTTGTTGGCAATACAGCGAATTTTCATATTCTAAAAAACAGGCTAGTTTTAATTGTACGATCGGGCTGTTATATCATTTCCGTTTAATTCAGAATTGTAAATGAGTTCTTTCTTTTCTAGTGATATCATGTCCGATCGATTGACCACGATCTTGTAGGGGCGGGTTCACCAACAATATTTGCCAAAAACCGACAATTTCAAAAACCCGCCCCGGCTTATATATTATGCGCGATTTATCGGACACGATCTGACAATTATTCGTTGGGTGGGGGCGGGTTTACGAGATTGTTACTTTTAGGCAATTATGGTTGGTGAACCCGCCCCTACGATTTTGTCAACCTGAAATTAAACATAAAAAATCCCCCATTTTTGGGGGATTTAATAAAAGGCGATTACATAGTCTTAGTCTCAGGCATCAAACACTTATCGGAATCGCAGCCCGCAGGCCCTGAATCCATCATTTCACCCAAGTCATAACGACTCAGTGCCACCTGAAAAACATCAATTTGACGACGCACTAAAACGTCTTTCAACATCGTCTCGTAAGTTACCTTTTCAATCGGTTCAAAGGGCAAACGTGGGAAAGTTTCAAGGGCATCAAACCGGGACAAAAGTGCGGCGGAAATGTAGCCTTCGTCATCGCGAATCGCTTCGTAAATCCGCGTACCCAAACTTTCAACTTCATTTTCCCGCAACTCAATCGTCGCGCTGGTGTTGTGCCGCACGTAGAACTTTTGCACTTGCATATAAAAGTCCATTTGTGCCGCTGCTGAGAATTTGTTGATCTCAATTTCATCAGCACCGGGCAAATCTGCCCAACTGACAGCAACGGGTATTTCTACCAGCCATTCCGTACAGCGTTCGTCGAAGGGATTGTTCAGCAAATTGCCGTTTTCGTCTTTGTCAGATTGAGACGGAATTACGTTGTATCCGTAGTCGATGCAGGCGAGGGCTACAGGGTCGTTTTTGCCGAAAGTGATTCGGCGAATGAAACGCTGGGATTTGGGGGGATGCCAGCCGGGAGAAGCACCTGTCAGTAGAGATTTTGTACCCGATGGTTGGACGGTTGTGCAGCGATTGGGGCGTTTCAATGAATGCCGATCGCAATAATCCCATACTACGCGATCGACAATTTCCCGCCAACCAGTCAAATACTCTTCTTCCCGCTGTTTAAACGCAATTCCCTGTGCAGTTTGCGGGCGACCTTCCACCCACCAGCGCAGCCACTCAACGCCAAAAGCATGAACGAAGAAATCGAATAATCCCGTGAAAGATACGCCGACAATCGGGTCTAATTCGCGGCTATATTGATAGCGAGGTTCGCTAAATTTGTGATTGAGAAGTACCGCGACAGATAAACCTGCGGCGGTGAAAGCTTCTTCTTGTTCTTTGAAGTTGTAAGGGTCGATTTGATTGAGGTGAACCTCAGAAAGATTACAGTTTCCAGTTAGGGTATTGCCGAAAACTCCCTTATGAAACTCTGGTTCATTGAAACAGTAAGTATCATGCAATCCTGGTAATTCTTCGACACTTCTGACAACTTGCCATTTACCTTTACCTTTAGCCTTCGTCCCTTTGCTCACATCTAACCGCTGACAAGGAATTTCACCACAGTCAGTAATTTGCAAGTAGTACAAATCCCGGCTTCGGACACCGTAATTAGTGACTGATCCTTGATGAGCACAAAGATTTAGCGATGAGCTAATGCCACACTTGGTCAAAAGTAACTGAACTCTGAAAGCCCGATCGCGATCGGAAAGATAAATTCTGATACCATTACTATTGGTATTCGATCCATCCGTATCAGCTAATCCAGCAATAAAATGTAAAATTGCTTGCCGATTCCAGCTCGCAATTACATTTAGTGCTTCCGGGTTAACTTTCAAACTTTTCAGAAATTCTCCAGAAAAGCTCAAGTTAGTTACATCTGTAAAAGCAGGTAAATAGTCATAGTTTCTTTCAGGCGACTTATTTCCTGCTACTGACAATGCCATTTTGCCTTCGTAAAGTCGAACTTTTGCATTGTCATTTTGGTCTGTAGTTCCATCTCCTACAGCCATACCCAAAGTGTAAGCATAACCTGAATCGATATTCATGCCATCTTCGTACTGAATTGTAAAAGGTTCAGTATGAATGCTATATCGACTTGTATCCATCAAGTCTTTGGTTTGAACTTCTTGGTAAACTTTACCAAAGCGATCCTTGACAAAGAAACGATGATATTCTGTGGCATCTAGATAACTACCATCAGCAAACTTTACACGGTAAAGTTTGCGTCGTCCAACCTTGGTATTACTCGCTGTCTGAAATGGTGTGACGGAGCTCCATCTTTGACCATTCCAAATTTCGATTTCACTTCCAACAACATCCTTTATTTGATGTAGTCCGTCTTTAGTAATTAGCAAAGTGTCGCCACTGACACAGTGGAAGTTAGAGCCAATAATTTCCATTTTTGTTATCCTAAAGGCTTTTTATCCTCTAGTTCTACAGATTCCATTTTATCTGTAGCTCGGCGTACTTTTTCATTTACTTTAGTTATAAATGCCCCGCACTCTTGCCAGGATTATGTTCTTCAATTAAGAAGGTTCACCTGGTACGCTCTACGGTGGTAAAGGATTTTTAATTCCCTTACTTACCTCGGAATTAACATCTCAGTCTTCTCCGAATTTGCGAGGTTTTTAACGTGAGGCAAAATTACTTACCACACGGGTTTAAGCCCAAACGGACTGACCGATGCTCTAATTCTTCCGCAGTCATGTCAGGATAGCGTTCCTGCAACCACTGTTTAGCTTTTCCTTCGTCGTAAGCTTTCAAGAACTCAATTTTAAGACTAGGTGTTGAAAGTAAATCAACGTTAGCTCTAGCTACAGCTTCACCAGCCCATTGTATTGCGCCTTCACCAGAATAATACTGTTTGCGAACAGCATCAATACATTCTTCTAATGTCGGTTTGGAATGAAAAACACGGGTATGGTTGGCCATGCGAAGAGCATCGCGTTCTGGATCTATTTTCCAGTTGCCTTGATCGTCTTGTTGCCACAAGTTGTTTTTAGCATTTGCTCCCAGTTCGTCATCAAAAGTAAACTGACGAATTCCGGCGGATCTCCGAATATTACCAGCCACAATTGTGACCGCAGCTTCATCTATCAATACGCAGCATTCAACTGAATTCAACTGCCGTCCGAAAGCTTTATTCAAAATTGCTGAGCAACGTTGATAAAGGTCAGGCAATTTGACTGGATTTGCGACTCCACCAAAACCTTTTAAAGGCTCTCCCACGGGGCGGACATCGCTCAAATCGATGTAAACTTGAACTTCTCCGGCAAATCTTTCATCTGTGGACAATTCCAACAAAGCTTGATAGGATTTCACCCAACCTTGACGGGAATCTCCGACATAAATAGTTGCGGTTTTTTCAGCTATTTTTACTTCGGTTTCTTGACGGCGCAATTCAGCGGGTGTAGAGCCGATTTCACCTTGCATTGTCACGGTTAAGCGGTTGCTAATCGGTGGCAATTGGTTGATGTATTTGGGTTCCAAAACTGCACCGGTGCCGCAGCCCATCATTGCCAAATCCATCAACAAGCCAAAGGCCCGCCAGTCGATAATATTGGTTGAGGAGCAATTATAGGCGCCGGAAAAGTTCTCTGGTTGCTCAATCCAGTTGCTACCGCCCACCCACAGCCAGCGGCCGGAAGCGAGGGTTTTGAGCTCGTTTTGCATCCGGTGTAGGAGCTGTGTTTCTTCGGAGGTGAGGTTTCCGAGCGATGCCAAGCCCTTGACGGTTCGATCGCACACATCGGCCCAAGTCTCCCTTCCCGTGTCGGTACGACGGCTGTACGTCCTGAAAAATACTGGATTGGCTGCGGGTGCTGTTTCGGGGAAATCGGACAGGTGACGTTTCTCGCGGGCACTCGATCGCTCTAATTCTCGAACCATAGGTTGTGTACTGACGTGTCGGAATATATCAACAGACTATGAATATACAACAGGATTCAGATTTAGGGTAAAACCTTGACAAATTTGACAATTTGCACTAAATATGGGGCTTCGGACTCGGGAAGGTCGATCGGGCGATCGCCTCAAAACTTCAGCAAAAAACCCGATTTCTGCTAGAAAACGGGTGAAGCGCAAATCTTGTCAATTGTCAATTCTTTGTCAATAAAAACTCAATATTCGGTAACAGCGGGTCTTGAACAACCCCCACACCGTTGAATCCCCAACGCTGAAGCAGCGTTTTCACCTGAGAACCGGAAATCGATTCTACCCCAAATCGATCGGCAACATCAGCAGCGTGAGCGTTGAGATAGCTCAAAGCATCATAGTCTTCGCGAAACATCAGCAGGTAACTCACCGCCGAATCAGGGTTGGGACAAGCGCTGATATATTTGCCGTCAGCACGAGAACGCAGTAAGTAAAAAACTTGAGATAACATTTTATCTTTATTGTCAAAATAATATGTTACATCAAATTGGGAATTGGGAATTGGGAATTGGGAATTGCCCAAACGATTAGACTTGCATTGCATAAATCTTTGAACGATCGCGAAACTGGAGATTCCAGGTAGATCGACGCAGATGTTTTCCAGATATGAGAGCGGATAAATGCAATACAAGTCGATTTTAGATTGCCCTAAAGTCAATCTAAAATCGCTTTTAATCTAGCATTTAAATTAAGGTCAGTGCCAAACCTTTAATCGATCGCCCGTCGCCAATTTGACCGACAATGGAAGCTTGACCGGTTGTCAGATTAATATTGTACAAACTCGAAACTCCGCCAACATCGATTGCAGCCAAAGCTGTCTCGTTACCGCCGACACTCCTGAGATCAAAGCCGAGAACGCTAGAAGCATCAATCCCTAAAGATCCGATCGTATTTAATACTCCATTATTCGGCGGATCTTGTCTCACCAAAACATCCAAATTGCTGTCAATTACAAACAGAGTTGTCGAAGTCGCCCCGGCAAAGTTATTCACATAGGCAGCCCCGGCGCCTACGGGAGGATTGTTAAAATTACGATCGCCCGTCGCATAAGTCAAATTGCGATCGAGTTGAATTCCTCCGGTTAACGTGTCAAAATCGACAATTGCCCCCGTATCTGGGTTAATCCGACCGTTTTCTCCCGCTTGATTGACAAACCGAATTCGATCGACTGTGGGATTGAAATCTAAACCGGCAGCCCCCGGAGTCAGCGGTACGGCGAATTGTCCGCTACCGAGTTGACTTGCAGCCCCAGTCACCGGATCGATCGCGTACAATCGATTGCTACTACCTAAACCGTAAAGCAAACCGTTAGCAGGACGAAAATCAATTCCCAGCAAACTTTCTCCCGGCTGCAATCCCGTTACTGCTGTGTCGCTGAGTAAAGTGCGCGGTGCCGCTTCGTTAAAACCGACGATTCTTTCGGCGCCATTTCTGACAGTTAAGGCGTAAGCTGTAGGCAAAGGCAATGCCAAACCGTTAATCTGTCTTCCGTCGGCAATTCTACCAGTAAAAGAAGCTTGACCGGTACTTAAATTAATGTTGTACAAGCCCGAAATTCCCCCGACTTCTAGCGCGGCCACTGCGACATCGCGGCCGCCAATACTTCTGATATCAAAGCCGAGAATGCTAGTTGCATCAACTCCCAAAGATCCGATCGTATTTAACACTCCATTATTCGGCGGATCTTGTCTCACCAAAACATCTGAATTGCTGTCAATTACGAATAGCGTCGTTGAAGTTGCACCCGCAAAGTTATTCACATAGGCAGCCGCAGCCGCCCCCGGAGTTGTGCCAAAATTGCGATCGCCCGTGGCATACACTAAATTGCGATCGAGTTGAATTCCCCCAGTTAATGTGTCAGAATCTACTATTGCCCCGGTATCTGGATTGAGGCGACCGTTTTGACCCGCTTGATTGACAAACCGAATGCGATCGACTGTCGGATTGAAATCAAAACCCACAGCGCCTTGAGTTAGGGGAACCGCAAACTGCCCGCTACCGACTGAATTTGCTTCCCCCGTTTTCGGATTGACAGTATACAAGCGATTGCTAGAACCCACACCGTAAAGCACGCCATTAGCGGGCCGGTAATCAATTCCCAGCAAACTTTCTCCCGCTTGCAATCCAGTCACAGGCAAATCTGAGATGACACTTCCCGGATTAGCAAGGCTAAAACCGACAATCCGATTATCGGGAGTTAAAGCATAAGCCGTTGTCAGCGCTGGAGGCGGGGGATTGGGAAGAATGCTGCTAATATTAGTAGTGAAATCTGTTTGGTCGATCGCACTTCGATTCACACCTCTGAGAGTAGCGAGAAATTCTCCTGTTACCCGGTCTTGAATCACAGTATCATTTCCGGCTTCCAGAATATTCAAGTCGCCAAAAGAGAGTCCGCCCGCCAAACCGATTAAATCTGTACCGTTTGCAAAATCGGCGATCGCATCAGCATTTCCTAAATTAACACCACCGCTGGTAAGGAAAGGATCGGCAGCAGCATAGCGACTCAAAACAAATACATCACCACCATCTCCGCCGATCAGGATATCAGTATCTCTATCTCCCGACAAAACATCATTGCCAGAGTTGCCAAAAATCAAATCATTATTCTTGCCACCAAATACAAAATCGTTATCTTCACCGCCGTTAACACTGTCGCTGCCTAAATCTCCAAACAGAGAATCTCTTCCAGAACTCCCATCAATCGAATCGCCATCTTTTCCACCAAAAATGCTATCATTTCCAGAATTGCCAGCAATTACGTCATTGCCCGTAAAACCAAAAATAACATCATCTTCAGCAGTGCCTGGGAGCGAGTCTGCTTGTATAGTACCTCTAATGTCTGCCATGATATATTGCACATCTAAATTTGACATTCCCAGTGCCTAAAAGCAGCGGGATTTTCAGTACAAAAAATCGCTAATTCGCAGTACGCGCTAATATTACCGAATTTTTTTAGGCTATAAAAGCGCGTTATTTGATAGTTTGCAGTATAGTCATGACAAGTACAACGCAACTGTAAGCTGCCAAGCTTAAGTTTTTAGCGCTGTGAACTTATGAAATCTTGTACTGCGTTCATTAGTGATATACGCTGAATCTCTAATTTTGGATCTGTACAGTCAGAAATTATTTTTCAATTTTAATCTTAAAGCCTCTGAAGGTGAATTTTATTTGTGTAGCAGCGACAACTATCGATCGGTATAAAGTGGATTATATATGGGGATTTGGCATAATAAAAGGCAGGGGCAATCCCCCAGTTGTCCAGTTGGGGTAGGCACGGGGCACTACCCCTACAAATCTGCATGAATGATTTAGACTTGTTATAGATTAAGTCTGCACGGAAAATTCCTCTGGATCGATACCCCCATTTACCCAGCGAATTGCCTCCCTAGCAGATGTCACATTTGGCGGTACTCTCAAAGCATGAATGAATTCCGTGCTCGGACAAGTCATTTTTAACAAATAAATCGGCTCGACATCCGCATTATCTATTTTTAATAGTGCATATTCCTGCCAACTATCTATTTGTTCTGCTGCCAACTCTTGACAAATGCGATCGTAACCAATTGCTTCAATTAACACTCGCCGAACTTCGGCATTGTCTTCAGATAAAAGCCATTCTGCTTTCCACAAATTGGGATGCACTTGACCGTATTGTTCCGGCAATCTGACACCGTGATAATAGTAAAAATTCCATCCATCCGCAAACTCGATCGCAGGTTCTGCTTCAGCGTGCAAGCGGTTTTCACTGTCAAAGCGCAGGTGGCGGGGGCGATCGCACACCGCGCAAATCTTTTCAAAGGGAAATATAAAACCGCAATGCTCGAAAAGCAGCTTTTGGCAGCGAAGTATTTCTTGTGCCTTTTGGGAAATATTGACGCCTGAAGATATATACAATTCAGTCAAATAGATTTCTTTAAACAAAGTCGTGGGGGTTTCAGGGCAATTAAAACCGAACAAATTATTGGAAAAAACATTCCATATCGTTTGTTTCGATCGCACATAGCTGTCAACCAATTTGTACATTACCGAACTCAGTGTGCTGTCGGCTTCGGGCTCGATTACCATGTGATCGAGCTCATACTCCCATAGATCCGAACTTGCAAATTCTCCCACAGCGGGTATCCATTTCAGGTCTAGATTTTTCCCCAATCTATTGCTGTATTCGTCTGAGCATTTTTGTGAATGGTCGGGTTTGAGCCTGTTGAAGATTTGGGGACAAACGTCGCGGAGACTGCTGCAAATAATAACTTCGGGTTCTTCTAGACCAATAGCGGCATAAGCAACTTTGATGGCTGCTGTGGCTTTTTGAGCATCAATTGGCGTAGTTGAGAGAGTAAGACGTTTCTGTGCGAGTTCGCCTAGCACGCACAGAACGGTAATTTCATTGTTGTCCAGATTAAGTGTTGTCTGATTGGTGAGCGATCGCAAGGCGCTGATGTCGGTAATTTGATTGTTTTCAAGATTCAGTGCTGTCAGATTGGTAAGCGAGCCGAGTAAGCTGATGTCGGTAATTCGATTGCTGTCGAGATCGAGTGTTGTCAGATTGGTGAGCGAGCCGAGGAAGCTGATGTCGCTAATTTTATTGTCGCCGAGATCGAGTGTTGTCAGATTGGTGAGCGAGCCGAGGAAGCTGATGTCGCGAATTTTATTGCCCTTGAGATCGAGTGCTGTCAGATTGGTGAGCGAGCCGAGGAAGCTGATGTCGGTAATTTGATTGCTGTCGAGATCGAGTGTTGTCAGATTGGTGAGCGAGCCGAGGAAGCTGATGTCGGTAATTTGATTGTTGTCGAGATACAGTGTTGTCAGATTGGTGAGCGAGCCGAGGAAGCTGATGTCGGTAATTTGATTGTCGCCGAGATACAGTGTTGTCAGATTGGTGAGCGAGCCGAGGAAGCTGATGTCGGTAATTCTATTGCTGCTGAGATTCAGTGTTGTCATGCTTGAAAGTATCTGCTCCGCTGCTTCAGCGTCATCAGTGCCAGCCTTTTCTAACAACACTTCAACTGTGTGCTTTGCTCCTTCTGAAAGACTGTCAATATGCCTGCACCAGTCGGCAAAGCGACTAAAACTAATTGGCTCGTTTGGTTGTTTTTCTGACATAAAAAACTCCGATATGGGGAATGGGGCATCGGGAATGGGGCATGGAATACCATTAACTGTTCGTATTATGGCTGGTGCAATGAGAAGTTGTTCGGTGATGGTGCGATCGCACTTTTATGGTAATTTATCGCGCAGGAAAAGCCAAGTGTTGAGTTTTTCATCTAAAACATATTTATCACTCTCAGAAAGTGCTGCAATAACTTTCAATCGATTTTTAAGTTTTCTTAACTCGCGAATTTCTGCAATAGGTAGCGTTTTCCAATTAGCAACCTTTTTTTCGACATCTTCCTGCGACTCTTTGATGTTATCCCAAAACCATTCTAAAATTAAGTTAACATCGAGAACAGAATCATCGGAAATTACTTCCTGTTTTTCGATCGCCGCAGCCCGCAACATCATTGAGGAAATCGTAAAAGACTCGCCACTACCTGGTTTTTTGCGATCGGCATCATCGGCTAGAAGATCGTAAATTGCGATCGCGACTTCTGCCCATTTGCGATCGCACAAACCAGAACCATTTTCACCTTTTCGAGCCTTAGCGGAGGAAACATCGGCTAATAATAGCCAGTTAAACCCTTGTGGTTGGGTGGTTTGACCTGAAAATATGTTTTTCACCCAAATCAGTACAGATTCGGCATTTTGTTCGAGAATGCGATCGAGGGATATTGTCGTAGGAGATTGAGTCATAATTTATCTACTCCAAATATTCGATATCAGCATTACTTATATCAACTCCTTGCTGCCTAAAGGCTGTAATTCCTACTTCTAAGCTCTCTGAATTGGGTCTAAAATGCCCGCTGTGATTGCTGATTGTTAGCAAAATATATAAACCGTTGCTGCCGACTATCTCGGCTTCTCCCGCAGCCAAAACAGGCTGACCGCGAGTTATAACCGTATGGTAAATTTCATTGTTAACATCTAAAAATTTCGGAATTACAAGGAGTTCTGGGTTTGTTGTCACTGCCCATTTGACAGTCCCTTCATTAATTATATCGTCAAATCCTGCTTCCCCCACTTTAATGGGTCTGATGCCTAACTCATCTGCCGATCGAAGTTCATCATTTAGCGTCGCGGGGGACTGATTGGAAAAGCGAGGGCTAGGAACATTATTTGAAAATGATTGTGTCACAACAGAATTTAACGAGAATCAAATTTATAGTCAAATATGATTCTATCACTTCAAATCTTCCAATTTAATCCTCGGATCGACAGCCTTCAGCAACAAATCTGCGAACAAATTACCAACAATCAACATCGTAGCGCCCATCATCAAACTCGCCATTACCAAATACAAGTCTTGATTGTTCACCGCTTCCAAAGTCAGCTTACCCAAACCAGGCCAATTAAAGAAAAATTCAGCGATAAACGCACCGCTCAACAAACTAGCAAACTCAAAACCCAACAGCGTAACTAAAGGATTAATCGCATTCCGCAGAGCGTGAATGTAAATTACTCGATTGTCCGGCAAACCTTTAGCTCGTGCTGTGCGGATATAATCTTGACGCAGCACGTCTAACAATTGTCCGCGCATCAATCTTTGTAAACCAGCAAAACCTGTGACGCTGAGGGCGACTGTTGGCAAAATTAAGTGCCAGCAATAATCGAGGATTTGTCCCCACCAAGGTAAGTCTGCATGATCGATGCTCGTCATTCCTCCGACTGGGAAAAGAGGTGAAGTATTCTGAGCAAAAAATAGCAGCAGCAAAGCTGTGATAAAGCTGGGAAAACCCTGGCCTGTGTAGCTGACTACTTGCAAAATGCGATCGACAGTTTTATTCTGATTAACGGCCGCGACAATTCCCAAAGGCAGTGCGATCGCCCAAGTTACAATCAAAGATGCGATCGCCATCAACAACGTCGCCGGTACTCTTTCCCACAGCAGCGACGCTACGGATCGCTGATACACAAAGCTCGTGCCAAAATTCCCCTGTGTCAGAATTTGTTTCAGCCACAGCCCATACTGCACAATCGCTGGTTTATCTAAGCCGAATTGCTGTTCGAGTTGCTTGAGTGTTTCCGGCGAAATCTTCGGATTTTGACTCAAAGTATCTAAGTAATTTCCTGGTGCGAGCTCAATAATTGCAAAACACAGAGCCGATGCTAAGAATAGGGTTAAAAGTGCCTGCAACAGTCGTTTGACAACATAAGTAAATGTCTCGCTGCCAAATAAAGAATTCAACATTCGCCAGTTTCGATTAGATTTAATAGAAGTCATACCATTTTAGATTTTAGATTTTAGATTTTAGATTTTAGATTGAGAATTTGGGATTTTTGATTGATTAATTGTTTGTGAAGCATCGATCGCAGCTCATACGATCCCTATATGTTTGCAGTAATGACAGAAGTCGTGGCTTGCGGGTTTAAGAATGCGGACTAAAGTCCTCACTACAAACCTCTTTTATTACGGTCAATTGATCGGACAATTGACAATTGACAACTGACAACTGACAACTGTCAACTGTCAACTGTCAACTGACTACTGACTAATATTCGACTAGCGAGACGATCGGCACATCCGGCAATTTCTGCCTCCCGCCCAAAGCCAGCAATTCAATCACAAAAGCAAAACCGACAAGCTCGCAGCCCGCTTGCTGCAACAAATTAGCCGTCGCGGCCGCTGTTCCGCCAGTGGCGATCAAATCGTCCACAACCAGCACCCGGCTGCCGGATTTCATCGCATCTCGGTGCATTTCCAGTCGATCGACACCGTACTCCAACTCGTACTCAGCAAAAAGAACTTCTCCAGGCAGTTTTCCCGGTTTGCGGACAGGAATAAAGCCCACTCCCATTTTATAAGCCAAAGGCGTGCCAAAGATAAAGCCCCGCGATTCCATGCCCACCACATAGTCAGCAGACATTTCAGAGCATTTTTCAGCTAAACTGTCAATAGTGTAGCTCAGTCCTTGCGGGTTGCAGAGCAAAGTTGTAATGTCTCGAAACATAATTCCCGGCTTGGGGAAATCAGGAATGTCGCGAATCAGAGATTTGAGATCCATAAGCTTGCAGATCGGCGTTGAGGGTAACGAGGCATCAAAAATGCTACAATCATAACGTCAATCGATTTTAAATTTTAGATTTTAGATTTTAGATTCACTATATGTAAACAAATGTCATAATTTCCTAACGACAGGGTTGAATATCAAGATTTGTCAACCTATGATCTAAAGTCAAAAATATAATATCTAAAATCCAATGATCAAGTTGGCAGCACGAGTGGGTGAGGTTCCTCCTTCCATAACCTTGGCGATCGCAGCTAAGGCAAAAGCTATGAGGGCCGAAGGGATTGATGTATGTAGTTTGAGCACCGGAGAACCCGACTTTGATACCCCCGAACACATTAAAGCGGCGGCAAAGCAAGCTTTGGATGCGGGGAAGACTAAGTACGGCCCGGTGGCTGGGGAAGCGCAGTTGAAAGCTGCGATCGCCCGCAAACTCCGCAACGACAACAATCTCCACTATCAACCGGAAAATATCATTGTCACCAACGGCGGCAAGCACTCCCTCTACAATCTGATGATGGCTCTGATCGAGCCTGGAGATGAAGTAATTATTCCGGCTCCCTACTGGCTCAGCTATCCAGAAATGGTCAAACTCGCCAGCGGTAAGCCCGTAATTGTACGGACAGATGCTTCTACAGGATATAAAATTACACCGGAACAACTGAGTGCAGCGATTACTCCCAAAACCAAGTTATTCGTGCTGAATACGCCTTCTAACCCGACGGGAATGGTGTACACTCCAGCGGAAATTAAAGCGCTGGCCCAGGTGATAGTCGATCGAGATATTTTAGTCGTTTCTGACGAGATTTACGAAAAAATTATATATGACGGCGCCAAACACGTCAGCATCGGTTCCCTGGGCAAAGAAATCTTCGATCGCACCATCATTAGCAGCGGTTTTGCAAAAGGTTACTCAATGACAGGCTGGCGGATTGGCTATTTGGCCGGGCCGATCGAATTAATTAAAGCCACCAGCACCATTCAAGGACACAGTACCTCAAACGTGTGTACTTTTGCACAGTACGGCGCGATCGCAGCTTTGGAAAGCAGCCAAGAGTCTGTGGAAAAAATGCGTCTCGCTTTTGCCGATCGGCGTGAAGTAATATTTGAATTGCTTGAGGCGATCCCTGGAATTAGCTGCATCAAACCAGACGGCGCTTTCTATATGTTTGTCAATATCAGCAAAACTGGAATGACTTCTCTGCAATTTTGTGATGCTTTCTTAGAACAGCATCAAGTAGCAGTTATTCCAGGGATTGCGTTTGGTGCAGACGACCACATTCGCTTGTCTTATGCCACCGATTTAGGCACAATTAAAAAAGCTGTAGAAAGGCTCGATAAATTTGTCCGAAGCATCTAAAAATTAGTCAGTTGTCATTTGTTAGTTGGCAGTAGTCAGTTGGCTGTTGGCGGTTGTCAGCAGTCATTAGTGCGAGCGTCCCCGCTCGCGAACCTTATCATTAGTCAGTAGTCATTAGTAGTAACTGCTTTCCTCTCAACTGTCAACTGTCAACTGTCAACTGTCAACTGTCTAAAGCTGTTTGGTCATAATTTCCTTTAGCAAATCCAGTCCCTTCTTGACTCGCCGAGAAACAGTCACCGCGCTGATACCCAAGCGTTCGGCCGTTTCCTTCTGCGTCAAATCGTACAGAAAAACAAACTCCAATATCTCCCGAGTCCGTTGTTCCAACATCGCCAAAGCTTGCTGTACGCGAATTTGATCCTCTTGCGCCAACTGAAAACTCCGATATTTGCTATCGGGTACCAATTCTCCCAGACAAGTCGCGCCCTCATCTTCATCTTGCACTGGTGCGTCTAAACTTAAAGGCGATCGGTTGAGATGCGCTAACTTAATTTCTTGCCATTCTGCCACAGAAACCTCAAGCACTGCTGCTACTTCAGCATCCGTAGGTTTGCGGTTGAACTGTACCTGCAAATCCTTGATCGCTGCGACAGACTTGCGTTCCAGGGCCAACCAGTGGCGGGGAACTCGCACAGAAGGGCTTTTGTCCCGCAAGTAGTGTTGAATTTCGCCGCGAATGTAGGGAATTGCAAAGGAACTAAAAGCGTGTCCCTTCGAGATATCAAATCGCTCGATCGCCCTAATCAACCCAATACACCCAACTTGCTGCAAATCATCGTAGCTTTCACCGCACTGATTGATCCAGTGGTAAACTTCTTTTCGCACCAGTCCAATATTCAGTTGAACTAACTGATTGCGGACTTCATTCGAGCCAGAATGTTGGTACTCGCGCAACAATTGCAAATTTTCGCTTTTTAGCTCGTTGGGGATTGTGGTAGACATGGTTGCATAAAGGTTGGTAGAGCAGGGGACTGATGTTGCTTTAGACCTAGTTTTTAATCTAGTCTAAAAAAATTAATCTTGCTGTGGTGTAATCCTAGCACTTATATATCTGTGACAGCAGACACACCAGTCAAAATTTGGGACTGTGCATGGATTTGAGGGAATTAGTCAATTTTAAATTTTAGATTTTAAATTTACTCCACAGATTAATTTAGGAGCTTCTATTTGGGTCTAAAATTTGGCGATCGACTTTAAGCGATCGTCAGGGCTTCCGTTTTTGGTCGGGGTCATCCCAGAAGTGTTCAGCAAAATCCGTATTTTACCAGAAAGAATTGGTTGAAAGCCCGCCCGCCTAATCGGGAGAAATTAAAATCAGACTATTCATTACTCCAATCCTCTTACTTCTAGGTAGAGGTCGCTCTTAAACTGTCAACTGTCAACTGTCAACTGTCAACTGTCAACTGTCAATTGAATGATGTTTATTTTTCACACCATATTGTAGTGGCAAATTTGTTTAAACGCAATACTTCAATTAATCAAAAATCCTAATTTAATAACTGGCAACTCAATAACACTTTAAGCATAGATTTAGTCATTAGTCAACAGTCTTCAGTTATCTTTCTAAAGACTGTTGACTAATGAAAGGCGAGCAGTAGCTTTAGGACAAAAAACTGCTCAAGTTCGTTGGCGAAGCCCTCGCAGAGGATCGATCCAGAAAGACAATTTTACGAAACAGAAGGCTCAATCCGAGCGTAAAACAAACCACGAATTTTCACGTCCAGAGCAGGTCTAGCTCCCAAATCAGTATCAGAAGGCTGCACGCTTTCAAAAATCCCCCCAATTTCGCCAGTAGCGCTGTTGACCTTAGCAATTTGGAGAGAAATTTTGCCAGCCTTGGTACGGGTGTCAGCTAACTTAACATTAGAGCGTTTCAGCTTGGAATTGTCAGTAGCCGGCAACGCGACAGCATTGTCGTAGCCCGTCGATACACCGCGACCTTTAGGATCTAAAAAGCCTGCGCTGCGGTAAGAAGGAACGTTAAATTCCCCTTGAAAATCGGTAGAAGTATTGAGCGCAACGACTCCCGGATCGGAAGTAGCCACTAACTCTTTAATGGTGAACAAGAAAGGTACTTGCTCTCCACCCGGTAACTGAACTGTAATTGCTTGAAAGTCCAAGCCGTCCTCTTCTGTAAAAGTCAGAGTACCGTCATTACCAACCTTGAGCGTACCTTGAACTTGGTCAATGCTCGACGTGAACCGTGTCAACAATTTACCAGGCACAAATTCTGCCTCTTGGCGTTTGTTGGCTGCTTCTTCCTTCACAAAGTAAGTTGTGGGCTGCAAACACATACCAGCCAGTTTATAGGTGCCACCCGCTTCAATGGGGATCGATCCCCGAGAAGTTTCTGCCAAGCTAGGGCAGTTATTGGCCAATCCTGTACCTCTAATCTCGTCGTAGGTGAGCAACTCGGTAGTCGCCACCGTCGTATCAGTAGGAGCAGAAGAACAAGCAACCAGCGCACTCATGCAAAATGCTAAAAGTGCAACAATTAAAGCACGATATTTCATTTCCAACCTCAATATCCAACATCGGATTATATTAAGAAAAAGCCCTAGTTCGAGCAAAATATAATTGCCCGCCGGCAGGCTAGGCCAGCGCCATAGCAGCATTTAGATCCAGATCGCTTGCTTCACCGACACTGGCTTTCACTCAAAAAATCGAGCTAGTGCGGTGAAAATAAGCAAGAACTTATGATTTCTCAATCATGTTCGGATCGCAGCCCAATACACATGGTACGACGGGTTGTGCTCTTTTCCTGACTTGGATTGGAAATAAATCTTGCGATCGTCAACCCACTTAAGTTACGTTGCTTATTGGCCCCGAATGGCGATCGCCACTAGCTCGATTAGTCGGCTCACCAAAAGGCTGGGGACAAACGCCTTGTAGATTTCAAAGGAAGCAGCGGTATGGACAACGGCAAAAATTTAGAGTCAGAAAAGTTGCAGTCTCAACTGCAATCGCTGACAGAGGCGATTCGGACTTTAGCCGAAAGTTGTCAGGGAGACAGTGTGCTGCTTTTGACCCTGCTGCGGGCCCTGGAAGCTTCGCACCAGGAAATTCGGGACGGTTTGTTCCAAGCATCTTTTCCCGACAACCGCCAAGCAGTTTACAAACTGCTCAGGAATATTGAAGCCAATGGCGGCTGGCCTTACATCCAGCGTATGAAACTTCGATCGATCTTGGGGTACGCCCAACAATTATCTCCACTAGAAGATGATCCGGCCAAGTCTGAAAATGACTCGGCCGGGACTGAGGAAGACCTTAAATAGTGATGAGTTTTGAGTTTGTGACGTTGACATTAACTCAAAACTCATCACAGAAGGGCGCTGTTGCACCTAGAACCCGAAAGGTGTAGGAGGTACGGGTATCGGACTCGGCAGCATCGCAGGAAATACCGGCATCTGGCCGGGCATCGGCAAAAGTCCTGGAGTAGGCGTCGGGGCGATCGACTTAATAGACACCATTGAATCAGGTACGGTAACAGTCGGCGCAGTCGGAATCCTCGAAACCGTCGGAGTTGGAGTCGTAGTCGTCGGAGTTGGAGTCGTAGTCGTCGGAGTTGGAGTCGTAGTCGTCGGAGTTGGAGTCGTAGTCGTCGGAGTTGGAGTCGTCGGAGTTGGAGTCGTAGTCGTCGGAGTTGGAGTCGTAATCGTCGGAGTTGGAGTCGTAATCGTCGGAGTTGGAGTCGTAATCGTCGGCGTTGGAGTCGTTTCCGTTCCCGTAGTAGTCGTAGTAGTCGTAGTCGTAGTCGTCGTAGTCGTCGGCCTGGGGGAAAACGTCCCACTCACACTGATAAAATCAGTGGCATCGATCAGCGCCGACGGAGTGTTGACCAAAATTGCTAACAGCTTCCCGTCGATCGTAATTACCGTATCTCTGAGATTGGCACCATTACCTTGGCGAACTTGCAATTGACTGAAAGATAAACTGCTCGGCAGCCCAAAGAAATCCTCAGCCTCATTGTAATCAGTAATTAAAACCAAACTTCCCGGGCCGGCTCCCAATCCAAAAATATCACTGCCGCTACCGCCAGTTAGAGTATCGGAACCCTCACCTCCAACCAGAGAATCATTACCCTCTGCCCCAAATAAATTGTCATTGCCAAAACTACCCAAAATTGTATCGTCGCCCAGACCTCCGGCCAAAGAATCATCGCCAAAACCGCCGTCGAGAACATCATTACCTTTGCCACCAAATAGGAAATCATTACCTTCATCTCCCATGAGGCAGTCGTCACCTTGATCGCCGCGAATGGTATCCAAACCGCTGCCACCAGAAAGTGTATCGTCAGCCTTGCCGCCGAATAGTTGGTCGTTGCCGGATTCTCCCAAGAGCGAATCTCTGCCAGCATTGCCATACAAAGTATCGTCACCGTCACTGCCGGCCAAATAGTCGTTGCCATCAAGGCCAAACAGTTGATCTCGCCCGCTACCGCCGTTGAGAGAATCGTTCCCAAAATCCCCGTAGAGATAGTCATCATCACTATTTCCGAACACGGAATCGTCGCCGTCATTCCCTCTGAGGGTATCGTTGCCAGTACCCCCGGCAATCACATCATTGCCTCCGTTACCACGAACCAAGTCGTCCCCTGCATCTCCCAACAAGCTGTCTAACCCGTCGTTGCCATCGAGAGTATCGTTACCCAAACCGCCGCGAACCGAGTCGTCCCCATTGCCACCGGAAAGAAAATCGCGGCCTTGGTTGCCAATGAGCTCGTCATTTCCTTCACCCCCAAGCAGCGAATCTGCTCCATCGCCTCCGAGAAGCTGATCCTTGCCTGCGTCGCCCTCTACGGTATCATCTCCATTCGCGCCCAGCAGTGTGTCATCGCCATCTAAGCCGCGAATTCGATCGCCCTGCGGAGTACCTAGAATAAAGTCGTTGCTGTCCATGCCGATCAGGTTTGCCATAGGGGATACACCGCTCCTCAATAAAATAAATTGTTTAAAGTATGTCAATCGCCTTCGTGACAAGGGATTGCTGCTCGCCTACGTTAGCATAGTTGAGATTTTGGCAATCTGGCGCAGGAGTGCCGGAAATTTTGCCAGTGTCTGGAGTGGTGGCAAATAGGTTCGATCGTTCGCACTTAAAGTCCAATCGCAAAGCAGAAGAGCTTAAAATCGCGATCGTCAAGAATGACGAATGTTCGCTCGGGGGGGACGATCGCACTTCTGACCAATGACCAATGACTAATGACTTTCTTGGCTAACAGGTAACACGATCGCAAATTCAGTCCCCTTTCCCAGATAGGAATTCACCTCAATTGTACCGCCGTGGGTCTCGACCACGATTTGACGGGCGATCGCCAATCCCAACCCCGTCCCTTTACCCACTCCCTTAGTGGTAAACAGGTGGTCGAAGATGCGATTTTTTACCTCGGACGACATTCCCTTGCCGTTATCGGCGATCGTAATTTTGACGCTCTTATCTTCTAAAGAGGTAGTAATGACAATTCGATTGGGAGCCAGTTGAATATCGGCATAACTGCGTCCGAAATTTGATTCATCCAGAGCCTCGATCGCATTTGCCAAAATATTCATAAATACCTGGTTTAACTGTCCGGCATAGCATTCTACCATAGGAATTTTACCGTATTTTTTAACAACTGCTATTTCCGGGCGATTTTCCGACGCTTTGAGGCGATGTTTTAAAATTAAAATAGTGCTATCAATACCTTCATGAAGGTTGAAAGGAATGGGGAGCTCGCTATCGGCACGAGAAAATGTCCGCAAGCTCGTGCTAATGTCTTTAATCCGGTGCGCTCCTTCTCGCATTGAATCAATTAACTTCGGTAAATCTTCGCGGATGTATTCAAGATCGATCGCTGCTATTTCTTCTTGAATTGCCTCGCTGAAACTACCAGATTCTTGCTTGACTAAATCGAGCAAGCCAAACAAATCTTTGATGTAGTCTAAAGCGTGTTGAATGTTGCCGCTAATAAAGCCAACCGGATTGTTAATTTCGTGGGCAACCCCAGCCACCAAGTTACCCAAAGCTGACATTTTTTCGCTTTGTACCAATTGTAATTGAGCAGAGTGAAGTCGATCGTATTGTTGTTTCAATTCTTGATTAGCTTGCTCTAATGCCTGATTCATCGACTGGAGTTGGCGATTCTGTTCGGCTAGTTGTTGAGCTTGTAGAGAATTTTCCTGTTTCAATAGTTTTTGTAAGCGACTGAGTTCTAAATGAGTAGAAATCCGAGCTAAAACTTCCTCTGCTTGAAATGGTTTCGTGATGTAGTCCACTCCACCTACACTAAAAGCTTTCACCTTATCCATCATTTCATCCAAAGCACTGATGAAAATCACCGGAATATCGGCAGTTGATTCGTTAGCTTTGAGATGTTGACAAACTTCGTAGCCATCCATTTGTGGCATTTGAATATCCAGCAAAATCAAACTAGGAGATGATTGTTCAATAACTGCTAAAGCTAACTTGCCGCTGGGAAATGCTCGCGTCAGGTAGCCCTTTTCCTTGAGAAGATTGACAAGCAGATGTAAATTGGCGGGTGTATCATCAATAATAAAAATTTGACCTTTACTCTCGTTCATATTTTACTCCTTTTAGGATATAGCAGCCGCAATTAAGTTCAAAATCTTCTCATATTCAAAGTTATGCAAACTCTTCCCGAGTTCCTCAGCTAAAAACCGATCGCGATTAGCTATTTGTTGCACCAACTCAGCCATCAACTCCTCATCTGAAAACATCACTGCCTCTTGTAGTTGAGCTAATATATCCCTGGGAATTTCTGCCAGCGTCTCTACATTTAAAATTACTTTGGGAGTTTTTATTTTCTCATTTTCATGACTTAAATCTTCATAAACATATTTCACTCCTATCTGCTTATTCATGGCAATAAATATTTCTTGCTCTCGAAACGGTTTTCTCAAGAAATCATCGCAACCCGCCGCTAGTACCACGGCTCTCTCTTCTTCTAATACGCTAGCAGTTAAAGCAATAATTGCCGTTGCTTGACCTTTAGTGTAAGATTTAATTGTTTTAGTCGCCGTGTAACCATCGATCACAGGCATCCGCATATCCATCCAAATTAAATGTGGCTCCCACTCCTGCCAAATAGCCACTGCTTCTTGTCCGTTACAGGCTTCCTGAAGTTCAAATCCCAAGGGAGATAGCAGTTTAATTAATAACTGACGGTTTGTCGGTTTGTCGTCCACAATCAGAATCCGATATCGCGGTTGATTTGGCTCTAGAGCTATGATGCGCCGAGTCGGTTGCTGGGCGACAATATCGCTGGCTTCTACCTCAGTAAGTTGAATATCAAACAGGAAATTCGTGCCTTGTTCTACTACACTTTTTACTGTAATATCTCCCCCCATGAGACGCACGAATTGGCTGCTGATAGGCAAGCCCAAACCCGTACCTTCTTGAGCTTGTTTTCCGGTTTCTGTTTGCGTGAAAGCTTCAAACAAATTCCCAATTTCTTCAGGCCCAATCCCGGCTCCTGAATCTTCGATTTCAAAATGTATGGTGTGGGTTTTGTCGGCAGTTTCTTTAACGGTTACTCTGACGGAAATACCTCCTTCTTGAGTAAATTTGATGGCGTTGTTAATGATGTTAATCAGCACTTGACGCAATTTCACGTCATCGGTACGGACGTAGCGAGGTAGATGGGGTGCTGATTCCATGAGTAACTGCAAACCTTTCTCTTCTGCCTTCATTTCAAACATATCGTGTATGTCCTCAAGTAGCCGATGCAAGTCGAAGTTTTTTTGGTTGAGAGTGGTTTTGCCTGCTTCGATTTTAGACAGATCGAGGACGTTGTTAATTAGGGTGAGCAGGTGTTCGCCACTGCGAGAGATGATGCCGACACTTTCTTGATGTTCGGGAGGCAGAGTTTGAGAGCGAGTCATGATTTGAGAAAAGCCTAGAATGGCGTTGAGGGGAGAGCGCAATTCGTGGCTCATGTTGGCAATAAATGTGCTTTTTGCCTGATTGGCTACGTCGGCTTTTTCTTTAGCTATTACTAATTCTGCTGTTCTTTCTTCTACTCGGTGTTCGAGTTCATTGAAAGAGGTTTTGAGTTGTCCTGCCATCTGATTGAATGAGATAGCTAATTCTCCTAATTCATCAGCGCGATCTAAATCTACAGCCTGACTTAAATCTCCTCGGGCAATAGCTTTAGATGCTTGATTGAGGCGGCGAATTGGTTGTGTCACCCATCGAGCAGTGACAAAACAGACCCCAGTTGCTACTATTAATGCTGCCATGCACAACAGTATAGTTGTCTGAGTATTGGAGTTAATTTGCTCCATGAAATCTGCTTCTGGAACTACTACAATTACTAACCAATCAAGTCCAAAATCATCTTGGAAGGGCATAACTTGAATAAATTGTAGCTGACCAGAGATGGTGAATTCTAGTTGTTGTTCCTGTTTTATATTACTCAAATTGTCAAATTTTTTGGTTAAACTTTGAGCAGTTGCGCTAATTAACTTATCCTTACTGTCTAATGCTTTAAGGCGTTGGGGTTTTGCATCCTTTTGATTTTCTAATGTAAATAGCTGCTGTTTGGTTGAACTTGCTACTAAAAATCCAGATTTTTCGATAATAAAAACCTGCCCTGACCGACCGATTTTGAGATTATTTAGAAATTGACTAATAGCTTTTAACGAAAAAGTAGTACCAATAAAATATTGAATTTTTCTGCTATCATTATAAACAGGCGATATAGCAGTTATCTGCGGTTGGAGGCTAATAAATTCAGGATAAATTTCACTCCAAGCCTGCTTTCTTTTCCGTTCGTCATTAATGAACCAAGGTCGGATATAAGGATTAAATTTTGTGGTACTTTTTTCTAGATTTTCCGTGCGATTTCCCCGAGCATCTATTTTGGAAAAATAAGGGTAAAAGCCTGTATTACTGTTACTCATATAAAATTGCAGTGAATTATCTTTAGCCCTCCGCTCAATTCCAAATAAATCTCCTTGCGCCGAACACAAAGAAATCCAGCTTACATAATCAAAAAACTGCATTTGTTGCCAAAGTAATCGATCGGCTTTTGGATTCTGTTTCTTCAAATCGAAACTCAATTCCCTGCGAGCAATCGCATCTGCATTCAGCCTGTTAATCAGAAAAGGTTTCTCTAGATAATTGTCCAGATACATTTTGACTCGATCGCTAACTTCGCTTCGCAGTTGAGCCGCTACATCATTAACAGCTTTCTGCCCGTTACGCAAGGACAGATAGCTAACCAATCCTACAGCAGCAAATATTTGCAGTACAAAAGGCACAATTAAGACTGTTCGCAGGGAAACTTGCCTGGAAGTTTGAGAAAAAATGTAATTTAACTTTTTGAGTGTCACGATCGCTTACAAGTTGCTAGGATTACTAATTTGATTTTTTTAAAGGATACTCTAAAATTTGGTATTTCGTTCTTGATAGCCAGCAGTTTTCAAAGCACCAGAAAACACAGACAAGTTAGTAGCGTTGTCATCCACGATCGAGATAAACGGTTGGGTTTGGCATGGCATGGGTTTCGGCTTCTATTAAGCGAGGTAGTTTTGGATAAATGTTCGCAGTTGTGGCTCTTCATTACCTTTTATGCTAATTTATTAATTAAACATCATAAATTGCCTGTAAAATCAACGATTCTAGTGGATGGTCGCGAAAGTCAGCACCTCAAATGATAGCCATAACGAATAGACTTATTGACCAGAAAGGGTTTCAGCCAACTTCACGGACACTTTTAGCATAACAAGTAATGAAGAGCCGCAGTTGTTTGAGTTCGCAAGCTTCAGCAAGGCGGATAACTTCTCGGCTAAAAGCCGTCGCATTTGCATCCTGAAGTTCCCCGGCGACTTCGATATCTTCGATCGCCTCGCCCGAACAATTTATATAGATCCCAACTCGATCGATATTTTAACTTGCGGTTGCTGGTATTGTAAACGATCGGGAATTACGCAGACGCGATGGAAAACTGGGTTTTTGACTTGACATTTCAGGACGCATTTCGATCCGCGATCTGCAGTAGATTGCTGGTTTCTGAAGTACATTCAATAGCCTGTAGGGACACGGCATTGCCGTGTCCCTACCTCTGGTATGTCCCGAACATACCTGAAAAATGCTGTAATTTACTTGATGTTTAACATTCTAGGCATCAACTTGTCAAAAATATTATCCCGCATAAATGGGAAGGGTAATGATAAATTCTGTACTTTGTCCTGGAGTAGAATTAACTGTGATATTACCGCCATGTTTTTCGACAATAATTTGACGGGCGATCGCCAATCCCAATCCCGTGCCTTGCCCCACAGCTTTTGTGGTAAATAAATGGTCGAAAATCCGCTCTTTTACCTCGGACGACATTCCCTTGCCGTTATCGGCGATCGCAATTTTCACAGATTCACCTTCTACCATTGTGCGAATAGTAATCCGATTTGGATTGTTTTCAATTGCCGCAAAACTTCGTCCATAATTTGATTCATCTAGGGCATCGATCGCATTGCTGAGCAAATTCATAAAAACTTGGTTCAGTTGACCGGGAAAACATTCGATTTGAGGCAGATTTCCGTAATCGGTGACAACTTCGATCGCCGGACGGTGTTCGTTAGCTTTCAGCCGGTGTTTGAGAATTAAGAGCGTACTGTCAATGCCATCATGAATATTAAAGGGAACTTTGTAGTCTTTGTCAGCCCTGGAGAAGGTGCGGAGGCTGGTGCTGATGCCGCGAATGCGATCGCACCCTACTTTCATTGATGACAGCATCTTGGGCAAATCTGATAAGGCATACTCCAAATCAATATCCTCAGCATCTTGTTCGATTTCTTTGCCGGGATTTGGCAGCTTTTCTTGATATAATCTCAAGTGGTTAATCACATCTTTGATGGTAGTCGTTGCTTCGTCAATATTGCCGTTAATAAAGCCGACAGGATTGTTGATTTCGTGGGCGACTCCGGCGACGAGATTGCCCAAGGCGGACATTTTTTCGCTCTGTACGAGCTGTAACTGGGCTTGTTGCAAGTCAAAGAGCGATCGTTCTAATTTTTGGGCATAAGCTTGAGATTGTTGGTACAAGCGGGCATTTTCGAGCGAAATCGCTGCTTGGGCGCACAACATTTGGATGACTTGAGTGCGATCGCCAGTAAATGCCCCAATAGTCAAGTTATTTTCTAGATACAGCAACCCAATTAATTTACCTTGATGCAAAATCGGCCCGCAAAGAAGACTTTTGGGTTTTTGCTCCATCAAATACGGCTCTGCCATAAAATCGTTTTGTGCTGCTGCATTATCCAAAACAACAGTTTTCAAAGTGCGCTTGACGTAGTTAACCGCAGCAGCAGGAACCTCTGCACTAGCTGACAGCGGCACAGACATTGAGATGACATTTTCCTTGATAGAGGCGACAGCTTCGACTGCGAGATTCCCCTGCTTAACCAACAGCAGAACTGCTTTTGTAGCCCCGGCATTTTCGAGCAACACAGACATTAGTGCCGCCTGCAATTTTTCTAATTCAATTTCACTCGATAGAGCTTGGGAGGCTTTAAAAATAGTGTCTAAATCTAGGGCTTCGGAAATACTACTGCTGCTAGATTGAGTTGTTTGGAAGGTTTGATGTAAAACTGAGGATTGATTGATGGTTTGTAGCCGAATTTCGCTGATTGCAGAACGGTTTTGTTTGGTCTGAAATATGGGAGCAAGAAGTTCGGGATAGCGTTGTTCTAAGTCATCAATTTTGGCTTTTGCACCCCAGCGTGCATAACCGTAGTAGGCATTTGCCAAATAATCCTGGGCAATTTTTTCTTTACCCCAGTCTAGATAAAACTTGGCAGCAAGTTCGTTGGCGAGGGCTGCTTCATAGCCATACTCGTGAGTCTGAGCTTGGGCAATAGATTGGTCATACAAATCGATTGCTTCTGATTTTTGCCCGTTGAGCCGGGCTTTTTCTGCTTGGATCAAAAGGCACTTATGCTCAATATTTTCTGGACAATCTTGCTGCCAACGGGTTAACCGTTCTTCCAGAGGTAAGATGGCTTGCCAATGGGACTGACGCTCAGCAGCATCGTCAGCAATCTCAATCAGTGCCAAGTGCATGAGTATGACATAAAAGACACTGGACGGCACTTTGGCATGGCTGGGAACAGTTTCCTCAATGATGTGGAGTTGAGGAATTAATTTTGGATAGGTAGCTTGTTGATTGAACAGGAAAGCATGACGAATTTTGACCGAATAAAACCATGCCAAATGATAGGGCGCGTCGTGATATTTTTGCAAATACTCTGCTTCACTGAACCCTTCATCATCAAAGCTCAAGGGGGTGGTTGTTAACCCCAGAAGATGACGAATGGGTTGCAGCACACCAACGGTGAGGGCATCGAGATTCTCTAAACTTTTAATCTGACGAAGAAACTCTGTATGGGTTTGGGCGATCGCATACAGGTCATTCAAGTTTTTGCCATAGGTCAACCGATCGGAGCCACTTTGGATGATCGTGAAGCCTACGGTCAGCCAGTTCCCAGCATCCATCCCACACTTAAAAGCATTGTCATAGTAGGTATCGGCTGCTTGCAGGGGACGACTCCAACTATGCACATCGGCAGCAAACAGGAAATTGGTCATCCCCCGCACATCAGTATTATCAAATTGTTCACAAAGTCGTATCACTACATTACCAAATTGATAAGCTTGGGCAGCATCTTTGAGTAAGGCATTAGCGATTAGACCGTAACCCACATAGCCAAAGGGAGACATATCGCTGTTGCCGTGCTGTAACGACAAAGTTGTCATCTTAGCTAGTGCAAGTAGCGCCAACGTAGATTGACCATCCAGCCATGCTGCATAGAACAGAATTTGTAATATCCTCAACATTTCTGCAATGGTGTCATTCGTCATCTTTGGCAAACCAAGAATCGATTCAATTGCTTGCTGTTCTAAGAATTGATTGACCGCAGCAATTTGTTCATCGAGGCTGGCTTGGATGCTTTCTGGTTCTATGGGCATTCCCCAGCCCAGCAGTTGGAGGCTTTGGCGTTGAATGGCGATCGCTTCTTTATTGCGACCCTGAAGTTGGTATTGAGTCATCTGCACCCGATAAATCACCGCTTTGTCTAGGGGTGTTTGGGCTTGGGTCAGGGTGACCGCATAGAGTGTTTCTGCTTGGTCGAAATTACCACAGAGATAAGCGGCTTCTGAGGCATCTCGATGTAGGGCGTAGGCTAATTCATAGTCTACCTGCCAAGACTCAGCGGCTAATAAATCAATGCCAATTTCACAATAATTCTGAGCCGCTTGATAGGCGGCTGAAACTTTTGCCTTTTGTCCAGCTTGCAGATTTAACTTAGCCAGTTGGTATTTCTGGACTGGATTGGAGATCGTCGTTCTCCCTAAATTCAGTTGATTAACGATCTCAAAAATCTGTTCAACTTGTTCCTGCGGAGACAGATTCTTTAACAGTAAGTGACCAATTTTCCAGTGTGTCTGTTGTTTTTGGTCATCGGGAATCAGAGAATAGGCGGCTTGTTGGATGCGATCGTGCAAAAATCGATACGTTGGATTGACAGACTCCGGATAAGCTGACTGTTCTGTACCTTGAAAGAACTTATAGACTTGGCTCGTCGGTAGAATTAAGCCCTCTTGCAATGCTTTCCACAATGCAGTTGCGGCATCGGTTTGAGACTGCTCAGAGACGATCGCCAACGTCCCCAAATCAAACTGATTACCCACACAAGCCGCTAATTTGAGTACCTGTTGTGTCTCCAAGGGCAATTTCTGCAATTGCACTGCCATAAACTCAACAACATCATCAGTAAGCGCCAGCGCATTCACTTGGGCAATATCACATTCCCAATAACGGTGATCGCGATCGAACATGATGCAGCCCTCTTCATACAGAGCTTTAAGAAACTGTGTCGCAAAAAAGGGATTACCTTTCGTTTTGCGATCGATTAACTCCGTCAGCGGTTGAGCCAGTTCCCTCGAACAATTCAATGTATCGGCAACCAGATGATTGGTGTCATTAAACGCCAACGGTGCCAGAGTAATTGTGTTAACGATCGCGTTCGCTTTTCTGATTTCTTCTACGGTCAATATAAATGGGTGGATGGGTGAAACTTCATTGTCTCGATAGGCTCCCAACATCAGTAAATAGCTATTGTCACTCATCAATAGTTTGATCAACTGAAGTGAAGCCGAATCTGACCACTGCAAATCATCCAAAAACACCACCAGCGGATGCTCTGCGGTGGTAAAAACTCCAATAAATTTTTGGAATAATAAGTTAAATCGATTTTGTGCTGCACTGCCTGATAGTTCTGTTGCTGCGGGTTGCTCACCAATAATCAGTTCCAGTTCGGGAATTACCTCAATTAAAACTTGTCCGTTGTCTCCAACTTCTGAGAGAATTTTAGCTGTCCACGTTTGCAATTGAGCGTCTGATTCTGATAGCAATTGTCCCATTAAATCTCGCAAGGCTTGGACAAATGCTGAAAATGGAATATTGCGGTTAAATTGGTCGAATTTCCCTTTGATGAAATAACCCCGCTGCCGCACAATTGGTTTGTGGACTTCGTTAACTACAACTGTTTTCCCAATCCCGGAAAAACCAGCTACTAACATCATTTCGACCCCCCTCTGTCCCCCCGAGGTTCGGGGGGATGCAACGCGATCAAAGGCTTCGAGTAGGGTTTTTACTTCGGTTTCTCTCCCGTAGAGCTTCTCTGGTATGATAAAGCGATCGCACAAATCCCTCTGGGCTATGGCAAAACTTCCAATTTGACCACTTTCTTCTAGTTGACTCAAGCACAATTCTAAATCAAATTTTAGTCCTAAGGCGCTCTGATAGCGGTTTTCAGCATTTTTGGCCATCAATTTGCTGACAATCTCCGAGAGTACCTGCGGGATTTCCGGCTTAATTTCATGCAGCGATGGCGGTTGCTTGGCAATATGACAGTGCACCAATTCCATCACATCGTGGGATTGAAACGGCAATTCTCCCGCCAGCAATTCATAGAAAGTCACGCCCAAAGAGTAAAAATCAGTGCGGTAGTCAATGCCGCGATTCATCCTTCCAGTTTGTTCGGGAGACAAATAGCCGAGTGTCCCTTCCAGCACGTTAGGATTCATCAGGGTTTGAGTTTCCCTGGGCAGCAAAGATGCGATGCTAAAGTCAATTAGTTTGAGTTGTTTTGTTTCTGGATTAATTAAAATATTGGCGGGTTTAATGTCTTTGTGAATGATGCGGTGGCGGCAGAGTATATCTAATGTACTGCTGATGTCGATCGCCATTTGCAGAAAATCCCTCAAATTCGGCGCAGTTTCCGCTTGTTCCCTCCATTCCTTCAGAGAGATTCCCCCGAAGTCTTCCATTACCAGCGCATAGCTGTTTTGGTAAGCTTTTAAGCTGTAGGTTTCGATGATTCCGGGTAAATTGAGGTTTTTGGCGATCGTATACTGATTGCGAAATTGCACGAGTTCGCTAAAGCTGGGATACTTGCTGCACAAGACTTTGATGGCGACTGGCTGTTTGTCGCTAGTACGGAAACCTCGATAAACTAGGGTGCGAGTGCCTGAGTAAATGCGATCGACAATTTCATAACCTGTGAATGTAAAATTTTCAGTTGTCATACTTTGATTATCTGCCTCATCCGTAGGCTATTTGTAGCTTAACAGAAGGGAATAGAGTTCCAACTTCCATGATTGTTAAGTAAAATGAACATGACATAGATCGCTCAATTGTTGTGATTCATATCACTAAAACAACGCGCTGCTTAAACTAATCAGATTCTATTTTCATGAAAAACTAAATAGCAGCATCCAGATTGGAATAGTGAATAATAACGTAACGCAGCCAATGCCGATCGCAGTTACGGTCAATTCGCGATCGAGATTAAAAACTTCAGCCAGCAAAGTAGTACCAAAAGCCGGAGGCATTGCCATTTGCAGCACCAGCGAAAGCCGCGGCGCGCCCGTAATGCCAACAAACGTTAAACCCGCGCCAAATACCAAGGGAATTAACAGCATTTTAATTGACAGACAACTCAAAACTTGTTTGAGATTGTGCAAAGAATTCAACTTGCTCAACTGCATCCCGATCGTAATCAAAGATAAACTAATTACAGCCCAAGCACCTGTTGTTAACAAATCTTCGATTGGTGCCGGCAGTGGCCAATTGCGCGAGACAAATCCCATACCCAGAGCCCACAGTGCCGGATTCTGCAAAATTGCCCGCAGGGGACTTAACCAATGCTGGTGTAGATGGCTGTTACCGCAGCCAGAGGCGATCGCAATTCCGAGTAAATTGATTGCCGTACCAGTGCCCAGCAAGTCGTAAAACAACCCCCAAGCAAAGTGTTCCGGGCCCAACAAAGACAAGGTGATCGGAATGCCTAAAAAACCCGTATTACCAAACATCGCCGCTAATAAAAAACTGCCTTGAGTCGGCAAACTCCAAGCAGTTTTGGCTTCCGAGGTATTTTTGCCTGGATTAATAGTCTTGAGACGTTCCTCGCCCCAGCCGAAATTTATCGCAATCCAAGCAAGTCCGCCACCCGCTAGAATTGCCCCGCAAGCTATCAGCGGTGCAATCAAAATAGGACCAGACAAATTGGCGCGCCGGATAAAAGCAACAATGCTCAGCGGTGTGCCAAAAAAGAACAGAAACTTGGCTAAATAAGTAGAATAACTTCTCGGTAGCAGGCGGCCGAGAATGAATCCAAACGCTACCCATCCGATTAGATTTAGATAGAGTTTGAGCAGCGGATTTGCTAAATTAAGCATTATTGATTAAATATTTTAGGACTGGCGCGGGTGGTCAGAAACCGGGTTTTTACGAAAATATTTCGTTTTTACCCGCAGATTCGGTAAAAAACCCGGTTTCTGTGGCCTTGATGCACACTACTTTTGGCAACTGTTGCTAAGCATTAATGCTTATTTAGCCTAGCAGATAATTTTCCTCAACAGGCCTTGACACCGACAAAAGGGCGTGTCAAGATAGTGTTGAGGAATAAATCAACACGAGTGAAAAGTATGGCACGGCAAGCAAAACAATCATCTCAGGTCAAAAGTTCCAGCAGCCAAGCAGCCTCGAATAATCGCACCAAATTTACCCTCTACAATTTTGCCGGAAATGAAAAGGCATTCTATTTAGTCGATCGCCTCAATCTCGAAAGAACACCAGGCGATATCCCCGAAAAATCCGTCGCCCACAGCATCATCATTATCGATCGCTCCGGCTCGATGTATTCTGACTTAAAACCGCTGAAAGAAACCCTAGTCAAGCTTTTGACTTTAGACGAATATAACAATTACCAACTAATTGTCAGCCTCATTTCCTACGCTGACAATGGAGACGTAATTTGTCACTTCCAGCGAATTCCCATTCAAGAAGTGACGAAGATTGATTCTCAATACATCAAACAAATTAAAAATATCCAAACCGCTGGCTGTACCTGCATATCGCAGTCGATGCAGCTTGCTAAATCTCTCGTAAAAGCAGGAGAAGTGACAGCAATTAACTTGCACACAGACGGTTATGCAAATGACCCGAGTCCTAATGCCGAAGCGGCAAAACTAGCGGAAATCTGCAACGAACTTAAGGACATGGATGTGTTTGCCAACACGATATCCTATGCTTCTGCTGACTTCAAACTGCTCTCAAAAATCGCCAACACTTTATCGGGAAATTGCATCCGCGCTGGCGAAGTTAAAATGGTTTATGATGCTCTGTACGACAGCACAAAACTGTTAGGTGATTCGGTGGCGCCACCGCTGGAAGAACCGTTAATCAAGGAATACGATTATCAAGTTTTTGTTTCCAAAACTGGCAAAAAAATCAGCGGTTCATCGAGTACGCTGAAAATCTGCGGGCTGAAAGCAGACGATGCGGGACTGTTTTACAAGTATCAGCAAGTCACCAAAGATGAGTATGACAAATTAGAAGTTCCGGTTGCTCAAACTGATGAGTCGGTGTTTGCTTTTGCGAAAGCTAACCTCGCTGACGGCAATTTGAATACGGCGAAGTATGCGCTGGCGAGTACCTTCGATGCTACTTTGACGGAAAAACACGCGAAAGCTTTGACAAATGCTCAACTAGCCGAGTTTACGGAGGATTTGGAACGGGCTGTGTTTGCGCCTGATGTGTTGCAAAATCATGAAATTGGCGATCGGGTAAAAGTCAGCGATAAAATTTCCCTGCTGGAGTTGATCGAGATATTGGAGGAAAACAGCAACAGCATCATCATCAACTTGAAACACTTGCAAGAAAACTATCAGCGCAAAGGTTTGAAGCGAGTTGAAGGAAAGCGAGATGAAAACGGCAACCTTGTCAAGCCTTGGCTGAAAACAGAATTCTTAGATGGCGGCGAATACGTGCGGATGGGTTCATTTGCGATCAATCAAAATACCGCTACCATCAATATGCTGATTACCAGGAAAGTTAAACTGGTAAAAGTTGAGGATGGAAGTGCGATCGCAGAAGTGGCAGGAATTCTGGTGACAGACCTGAATACTTTCAACAACTATACCATTGTCAGCGACGGCGAAGTTAATATCAAGTCGCTGCGAACCAAAATCAGCAGCAAAGCAGTGTTTGATTTGCTCAAAAAATGCGGTGTCCTCCAACAAGACGGCTCGCCTGCGGGAGATTTTGACTTCCATTCGGAGTACGATATTAACTTAGACAGTTTGCCGCTAGTGCCGTTTGACGGACGTTACGGCAGCCTTGACGGAGTGTTTGAGGAACTCGCAAACATTAAAATTCTCTCCAGCATTCTCTCGGCTCATTTGAAGGAAGCATCCGAGAGTTATACGGCTCAACAGTTGGAAGAGTTGAAACAGCACTATCTGTCGAAAAGCCTTTATCTCAACTTTCCAACGACGACGGAGTACACAGAGTTGAAAAGTGCGATCGCGAATGGTACAGTAGATTCGCGAGTCAGCTACAAAATCGACATCGGCAGCAAAAACATCCTCAACTTCGCCAAACTGCACTCAGCCAACAAATTTCTCGATCGCCTGTACGAAGTTTACCACAAAAACACGGGCGAAAAGCTGGCAAAACCGACATTTCACATCACCTTAGATGAGCCTGTCGTCTTCGCACACAAAACAGTTTCATCCCGCACCAAAATCACCAAAGTTGACGACTTAATGAAACAAATTTTCGATGACTTTTTGGGATTGGAGAATAACGGAATTGTTAGCGCTACCTTAGCCAAAGTTGGTGCAGACAGCTTGCTCAGACTTTTGCAAGCAAAATGGCAAGAAGAAGATGTCAAGCGAGACGAATTTGTCGCTGCTTTAACCCGTGCAAACGAGCAACTGGAAACCTACGCCGAAAAAGTGTATGCTGAGAAAGTTTCGCCGCTAGTTTTCTACATCGGTTCAACCGGACTTATTCCCGATGAAATGGAAGCGAAGGCGGCGACTGCTGAGGAAATCAATGCTAAATACGGCAACTTGCAATTTTCTAAAGATGAGCAAGAGGGGATGTTTTTTGAAGTCGGCGACTGCATAATTAGCGTGTACGCTAAAAATGAGTATTTCACGGTAGGAAAGTAGGAACAAAGGTTCGCAGTCAGGTACGTAGTTGCGCTTCAGCGCTCTTTCATACATAAGATAAAGAGCGCTGAAGCGCCACAACATACCTTTGCGGGATTATTTTTAGGTACGTAGTTGCGCTTCAGCGCTCTTTCATACATAAGATAAAGAGCGCTGAAGCGCAACAACATACCTTTGCGGGATTATTTTTTAGGTACGTAGTTGTGCTTCAGCGCTCTTTCATACATAAGATAAAGAGCGCTGAAGCGCAACAACATACCCAAGATATTGCTTAAAACGGGATTTCCTCATCTTCATCTTCCACAGTATTAGCCGTCATCCGCCAACTGGTAATATACTCAATTTGCACATCAATTGTGTTAATTGCATCCCCCAACTGCTTTTGGATGTATTGAGTCAGCGTCACCATAAAATCCAACTCAACTCCCGCAGATTGCACAAGTTTAGCCAAGCTAGCAAAATCTACCTTCAAAATCGAAGAACTGGATAACTTAAAATCAGGAGTATTGCTCTTATTTTGCACCAACATTGCTTTTTTAATCCGTTCTTTCAGATGCTCAACTTCCGAATCCAGCAACTTCCATTCAGGCAAAATTTCTTGATACCTTTTCCCCAACGCTGTTAAATCTTCACTCTCCGGTTCCGGGACAATTTTCTTAGTAGTAGATTTTCGCCGCTGCTGTACATTAGAATTCAACCGCCAACTAGCAATATCCTCAACTTGCAAAGATGGATGAGAGATGACTTCCCCTAATTGTTTTTGAATTTCTTTCGTCAGCGTCACCGGAAAATTTAACTCAATTTGCTGAGTTTGTGTCAGTTTCGCCAGCGTCATAAAATCAACTTTCATAGTTATCGAACTGGAAAGCTGAAAACAAGAACTATCTTTGAGCTTTTGTGCCATCATTCCTGCTTTAAATCGTTCTTTGACTTCAGCTATTTCTGAATCAAGCGGCTTCCACTGAGATTCTATTTGCTGATATTTTTTCCCCAAGGATATCAAGTTTTCCGTTGCGGGTTCGGGGTAAGATTCGGCAAGGATTTCTAGCAAGCGGCTGTGCACTTTAGCTAAATAAACCGCGTCCATCTTGGCATATTCTAGCTGCTTCTGGGTCAGGGGACGCTTTCCCCAATCGCCACTTTGTTCTGTTTTATCTACATAAGTAATGCCGCAAAGTGTTTCGATTAATGTTTTGAGTTGTCGGTTGGGTAAGGGCAGGATATAAGCTGGAATTTTTCTCGCCATTTGCAATGTACAAGTGACATTTTTGGCGTCGTCATTACCCAGAAATCTGATGTCATAGCTGGCGCTGTGGAAGACTTTTTCAATATCTGGATTGACCATGATTTGGTTGATGAAGTCTTTTGCCAATTCAGGTTGATCTAAGACATCTAGTAGAAACGTGGCATCTCCTGTCGCATCGGTGGAGTCAGCTAACACTTGAATTAGAGATAATCTGGGGTTCGATTTATAGTCTGCTATTTCTGTGTCAACCCACAGGATTTTAGCTTGCGAAAATTTAGCGATGAGTGCTTTGATGTCGTTTGCTGCTGTTAAATAAGGCATTTTTACAGACTTTTGCTATTAACTTTAGGCTTATATTATGCTATAGCAATTATCGGATCGATTGTCAAGTATTTTTCTGCTCTTATCTTCTTTAAATCAGAGGTAAAAATTGATTAATTCTGACTTCGTGCTAGTGTCGGCGTTATCATCCCGTTGTTCATCGCATTTTCCCAAGTTCATTAAAATTAATCTTGTCGCCAAATCTTGATAGTTTCATCTGAACCACCACTAAAAAGCGTCTGTCCATCCGGGCTGATGGCGACAGAATAAAGTGGTTCAGAATGCCCAGTGAGTGTGTGAAGTTCCTTCCCTGTACTTACCTGCCAAATCTTGATAGTTTTATCAACACTACCACTAAAAAGCGTCTGTCCATCGTCTGTCCATCCGGGCTAATGCCTAAGAAGCTAACTTTTTGAGAATGTCCAATGAGACTGCGAAGTTCCTTCCCTGTACTTACCTGCCACATCTTGATAGTTGCATCCCAACAACCACTAAAAAGCGTCTGTCCATCCGGGCTAATGGCTAGAGAGCAAACTCGTTCAGAATGTCCAATGAGACTGCGAAGTTCCTTTCCTGTACTTACCTGGCAAATATTGATAGTTTCACGATCAAAAAAAACACTAAAAAGGGTCTGTCCATCCGGGCTGATGGGGAGGCTATTAACAAATGGAGAACGATCAATGAGAAGAGTGCGAAGTTCCTTCCCTGTACTTACCTGCCACATCTTGATAGTTTGATCAAAACTACCACTAAAAAGCGTCTGTCCATCCGGGCTGATGGCAAGGGAGCAAACTAGTTCAGAATGTCCAGTGAGAGTGCGAAGTTCCTCGCGTGTACTTACCTGCCACATCTTGATAGTTTTATCAAAACCACCACTAAAAAGCGTCTGTCCATCCGGGCTGATGGCAAGAGAGCAAACTCGTTCAGAATGTCCAGTGAGGGTATGTACACACCTCCATTTCTGAGCTTCTTTTTTCGGTTTTTCTAACGGCCCATAACTCCAAAAGCGATTTATTTCATTAGAGTCACTACTGCTAGAAATGCTGTTTGATTTTACTATCCTCTCAATTATATTCTTAGGGTCTTGAGAGAGATACTGTGCTACCATTAAAAAATCAAATCCTATGTCCTCGATCGCACTAGCAGCAGACCATTGAATTAAATCACTCGATCCCGATTCAGCTTTCTGACTCAGTAACTCCAATAATTCCTGACTTTCCTGGATTCTGGCTTTCGTCTCAGGATGAGTAATTTTGCCAAAAGCTTGAATAGTCAACGCTAAAAGTGTTTCTAATTTAATCGCTCTTAGGATATCAATAAAAGCGTCGAGCGGTGGTTCGGGACGAGTTGCCAATCTTTCAAATAATTCTATCTCATTTTCCGGGTTATTATTGCAAGCGCGGAAAGCATTAAGAATTTCAGCAGCCGTGTTGATGTTGTTGTAATCCATAAAATCCTGTTATTCGTAGAAATAAACAAAACGTTCGGATTCAAGAATATACCAATCCGAAATAATTGGTGAAATTGATGTAGGGGAAAACCCCCCGTGGTTGCCCTCTGTATTGGGGTAGGCACGCACCATCCACTACCCCTACCAATTTTTAACCAATCATTTCGGGGTAGGCACGGGGTACTACCCCTACCAATTGTTCACGAATCATTAACGAATAATTCCGATTTGCTTGAGCTTTTCGACCACTCCGATCACTTCATTTGCTGCGATCGCACTAGCCGATATCAGCTTAGCAGCCATTATACCAATCTCTCGCAGTTTTTTGCCAAGCTTTTTACGATGTTTTATATCATCTTTGTTTTGATCGATGGCATCATCTAAACCTTTAAGCGGATTCTTTAACGAATTTTTTGTTTGTTCCATCTCTCGATCGGCTTTTTCTCCCTCTTCGAGAGATTTTTCTAAATTGTGCTGTGTAGCCTCCATCTTCTGCTTAACTGCACCAATGTTTTCTTTACAAGCCCCGATATTAGTTTCGCGGGTAGCGATCGCATTTTCCAAATGCTTGATCACCTTACTATCAGCCACCCGATCGAAACCTTTACTTCTGGTAAAGGAAAGCAGAGTTTTTTGTACCTTAATCAAGTCTTCTTGATGGTCTTTTTGTTCCTCTCCGAGGGTTTCAACCTGCTTAGCATAGTCTTTAATTTCAGTTTCTAAAGCTTGACGGTCTTGATATTCTGCAACAGACATAGTATCTTCTCCTATGAAAGACTGATTTCAGTGAACATTTGCTGCAACTGATTTAAGGCAATACCCTTGACAAAATTCCGCATTACTAGGCAATCGTGAGCAGTTTCACTCAACTTTTTAGCTTCTAGACCGCTGACAAAATGCTTCTGGGCATTGCTAATTAACCCGATTAAATCTGTAAATTTATCCACGATAATTAGTTGATCGCGGTTCATTGACTCCACAACCTTGAGAGGCGAACAGCCGGCCTGATCCAGGTCAGCTAACAGACTAATATCAAAATTGAGTTCATCATAAACTTTGAGCAAACTTAAGTAGGACTGATTCAGCTTAACGCTTTGGTTTGCCAAGGTTTCGTAACTTAAAACTAAATTCTTAACCGTTAAATCCAAATTTATTGTCCTCCCGCTTGAAAATCTTGCTTTACTTTATCAAATTGCGCTGTCGATATCGCTCGATTTAAAACTTCAATCAGTTTAGAGCGCAATTTCTGGTAACTTTGTCCTAGCTTGGTGAGAGTGTCTTTGAGTGCTGGTTCCTCCTGTTTTTCGAGTAGGTCTTGTTCATAAACAATATTATCCCACTTCTCTTGCAGTTTTGCCGCTGCCTGTGGCTGACCCAAAGAATTCGCTAAGGCTGTCAATTGCCACTGGATAGTTTGCAGTTGGCGAGTGAGTTGCAGCCATTGCTGCTGGTACTTGTAGCGCGGAATCCGGCTGTTAGTCTCGTTGACAGCTTGGCGGCGTTGCTCGAATAAATCTAGTTTAGCATTGAGGTGCGATCGCAAATCTAACAACTCTCCCAAATTTAAATTAGCAACAGGCAGTAAATCATCTAAACTCAGAAGACTGCTAGGTTTAAACTCCCTCATCAGCGAAAGTTCACTCTCTGGGATAGAATCGATGTCAAGGCGCAATGTCCCCGATAGGGTATAAAAAACTTCAGCAGTTAACTCTTTCAGCAGTTGTTCTAACTCCTCACACTCTTGCTGAACAGGCTGCAATTTATGGCGAATTTCAGCAAAAGTTTTGTGGTATTCTGTAGAAAGGCGATCGCCTTCCTTAATTGCAGTATTCAAAACCGTCATTTGCCCCTGGCGATACCAACTTTTTTTCTGAATCAAAGCTGCAATCTTTTGGCTATCAATCGAAGTTTCCACCCCTAACTTTACCTTAGCACTATTTTCAAAAGGAATCTTTACAGGACGCGGACGATACCAACCTTCCATGTACAAGAAAGACTCACCAGGACTGATACGAGCAATTTCTTCAATTTGCGAGGAATCTAATAGCATAGCCTGTCCGATATCTTTGCGGTCATCAGCAGATACCAGACGGTGAGCAATTTTCACATTAGTATTTTTCACCACTTCCGCCGCTACCCCCGTCGGCAATTGATCGGCGATAATAATTCCTTCTCGCAGCGCCCGCATTTCTGCTAACATCCGAGTGATGTAATTAGCAGCTTCCTGTTTACTATTACCATCTTCGGAGGATGTCGCGCCCTGATTTCGCCCCACAATATTATGAGCTTCTTCCAACAAAATAATGTGTTCTGGAATGCCATTGCCTTCTGTCCGCTGCCGTTTCACATACTCCCTAATTTTTGTTAGCAGAAAGAACGTCATCAAATTAGCCTGATCTTGGTTGAGATAATCCAATTCTAAGATAGTTGGATATTTCAACAAATCATCAATACTCGGGCTGCTGCGCTGCGTATTTAACATCGCCCCCACCCCTCGACGCAATAAACTACCAATGCGGACTTCCAAGGCTGTTTTTAAATTAGATTTAACCTCACCCGCATAGTCTTTGGTTTCAAATAAAGCCGTAATTTTATCATACAAATCCCGCATGGTAGGGATTTCTAAATTATCCGGTGTTCCTGCTTCACTGCCCGTCCATCCTCTGTCATAATAAATTTCTTCTAAAGCTTCGGAAAGCAAAGCCGGCAAGGGCCCAGACAGCGGCAAAGCACCGCGAAAGCTGGCTTCTAAGTTGCTAATATGTTCGTAGAAAGGCACACCAGTTGAAACTTCAAAGGGATTAAACCGAAACGGCGAAATTAGGTCATTTCCTAGGGTATAAACTCGCAATTCTTGGGTGAGAGTGCGGAGTTTTTGCAGTTGTTCTGGGGGAAAGCAGTTGCTGTTAGGTTGGATGGCTAATAGGGAACGATATTCAGTTTTGGCGGGTTCAAAGACTAGAAATGGTATATCGTAACACCACAATTGCGTCAGTAAATTAAATGCTGTAGTTGTCTTGCCACTACCGGGAACACCGCAGATGAAAGCGTGTTTGTTGAGTTGTTTTAGGGCAATTTGAATGATGTTTTCTGGGCGCGTGGTTTCGTAGCCACCAAAGTCAATGCATGGTTCGTCACCTAAACTTGTGAGATCATTTTCTTGGCTAATTCCCTTAACTGGGGCATCGCTGGGAACGACAATGCGAAATAAGCCGCTAATTTCATTCAGCGTAGCGTAGCGGTGTAAGGGTTTTAAATCAGTGATTTTCACATTACCGGTGCCAGCCACTAAATCATTACCAAAATAGGCGTCTCCTAGTTCTTTATCCCATTTTTTCCAATAGGTAAAAGTTGAAATTCTCCCCTGTTGCGTAGCTGCAAGACTAGCGGGAAAAGCGGAAGAGTTTTGAGTGAGTACAAGAGTGCGATAACGACTTTTTTTAGTACCACTCAGCAGCAGTGTTCCTAGGATACTGCGGACAGCTAGTTCATCGGTTCCCAGAACTTTTATGCTGTAGCGATAGAGGCTTTCTGTTAAGTAAGTCGATTGATATTTATCGTAGATACGAGAAACTAATTGAGCATTTCTGTCTTCATTTTTGGACAAACCGAAGGTGGAACCGCTGTTAGATTTCCTTAATGTGGATAGCATTTGGTCAAGGGCGTTAATCCAGCTAGATTTTTCTTGCAGAGATGTGGTGTCAGGTTCCAGGGTAATTTCTAGCAGGAGAGGGCTATTGAAACTGGCAATAGTCTCACAAACAACCAACATATCATTAGTTTCATCTGCTTCAAATTGCAGCGGGACATAGTAAGCATCTTTGAAAACCTTTTTTTTGTTGCTTCCACTACCAGCTTCGGTGGTGTAATTAGTATTTGTACAAACTATTTCTTCATATTTGATTGTTTCACCGATGAATTTTACCCAGTTCAAATTTTGAATTTTATCCACTTCCGCTTTTGGCGCTAACTGTATTTGATAAAATTCCTTAAGAAATCCCTGGGTGACAATCTTTTCAATATCTGTGGCGACGCGGGTATCGGATGAATTTGTTCCCGGTTGACTGACTGCCAAATATATGCGTAAACGCTTGTCAAAAGGCAAACCGGGTGCATAGCGATAGCGCAGGGAAAAGGTGAGGTTATAAACTATACTCAAGTCGCTGAGTAATAGCAGAAAGTCTTTCTGTCTACTCAGGACTTTTTGTCTGGTTCCTTGACCGTAAAGGGAGAGGTATTTTTGAGATTTTAGGTCTGGGAGGTGAGGGATTTTGAAGATTAATGGGAACATATTGTGCCACTAAAAGGACTATTTAATCAAGGGGCGTAACAGTTGACTAACTTCATCTTGTTTTTCGTATAAATGCCTAATTTCTGAGTCTATCGTTTCACATTTAACACGAGCAGTTATCACAGTCTTCTCTAAAAGTCTAGTTGGAATAGAGAACAAATATCCGGTCAACATAATAGAAACAATGAACCCTACGAACGCAAAAATTGCAAAAATCCATCCTGCTCCTGCTGCTGCTATGGCATGAACTATTGAATAAATCCATCCTGCTCCTGCTGCTGCTATGACGACATGAACTATAGAATAATATATAAAGTACCAAACAATACATTTTAATATCCATTTTAAGACGGAACTATTCTCTTGTTCATACCGTGAATTTTGTAAATCTTTGGACAACTTAGATTCTTCTGATTTAGCAGACGAGCGTTGAGTTTCCAGAGGGCTAATTTGCGATCGCCAGTAAGAATTCCATTCCTTGTCCATTTTCCGTAATTGATCTATCAAACACTGATCGTACTGCGAAAATAATTGATGATAATCAGTCTCGTTGCTTTCAAAAGTCAAGTTTGGTAAAGAGGTCAAGCTGGGATTCGCAAAAAATCTATTATACCATTCGGTATTGAATGAACTAATTTGGTTGAAGACAGCTTCTATTGAATTTTTTAGTGCGATGGATTTCTGCTTGCGTTCTTCAAATCTTTGTTTCCTTTCTGCCAATTTCTGCTGGTTTTGCTGTTCGCTCTTTTGTCGCTTGTCTAAATCATTTAAAGCTTGCTTCCACCATTCTCGACAATCTTGCTTGACTTTTTTTCGAGTCAAATTTTTTGCTAAGAAATCAAATTTTTGTGCTATCAAATCTAGTTGAGTGTAAGACAAAGAATCGAATTCATAACATTGGATTAATTCCTGAAGACCTGAACTATTCTTTTTTCCTGATGTAACCCATTGCAATTTATACCAGTCTTGAGAAAATATAAATACAGCAATTGCTAGGGTAGGTTGGGATTGTTTTAGTTGTTCAATAAAAGTAGTCCCAAATAGGGAGATGATTTGGGCTGCTGATTTTCTAGTTGACAAATTGTTACTCTGAAGACAATGTAATTGGTTCTCAATTAAAATCTTTAATTCATCAGGATTTACTTTACTCTCTAACTTTTGCTTTGCCATGTTTTGAGCGCTGCCCTCAAATACTTCATTTTCGTCAATAGCAGAAGCTTTATCTCCCATAGACTCGGCTCGTTGCAGTGCAGCGTTAACATTTTTGATGGCTCTTAAACCAAGAAAACTCATAACTACCTGACAGGTTCGATCTATTGGTGAGCCTTCTGCATATTTACAATTTGAAGAAATTGATTTGAGTCGCTCTAATCCTCCATAAATCCAAAAAATTACAAACTCATCATAATAATCATCGCTATTCACAAGATTCGAGTCGGAAAACCTTCTGATTTTAGACTGAACTATCTTCTCAGCAATCTTCCGAGGTTCCTCACTCAGATGTTGCGAAACTGTAATAAAATCAAACCCCACAGTTTCAATAGTCGTCGCCGCCGCCCATCGAATCAAATCTGTTGCGCCCGACTGAGCCTGCTGACTCAGTACGCTCAGTAACTCACTACTTTCTTTCAGCCGTGCTTTAATGTTAGCATCCGTAATCTTGCCAAATGCTAGAATCGTCAGCGCCACAATCTCTTCTAACTTAACCCCTTCTAATATCTGGAGAAAAGCATCAATAGGTGGATCTGAGCGAGTTGCCAAACATTCAAATAACTCAATCTTCTCCCCCGGATTGTTGCAAGCACGGAAGGCTTCGATGATTTCAGCGGGGGTGTTTAGGTTTATGCAGTTCATAACTAATTTAACTCAGAGCTAAAATTTACTGAATCTGACTGAGAAAGCGGGTTTATTCACGCAATCTAGGCGGGAGCATCTCAGTTTTACACATACAGGTTGGAGTACACCTCAGAAACCCCGAAGGGCGGGCACGGGGGTACTGCCCCCTGACAGGTGTAGGTTTTTTCACAGTAAAATCCAGCAAACCCTTACAGTGCAACGGTTTTAAGCCTTTGACTCGTGAAATCTCAAACCCTTATGGAATAAGGCTTGTACCAAGAAACCTACACCTGTCAGGGTACTGCCCTTAGGCAAAAAGTGCGATCGCCCAAAATTAAATATTGACTAAAAATTTAGCATATTCCTCAGTCGAGCGCCATTAAATTATGATTTAATTTTCAGTACATACTTGTAGGGACACGGCCGTGACATATCCCTACAGTTATATGGTAGAATCACAACCCCTACAAATTGTTAACAGCTCACACAAGATTGCCAGATTGAGATAAGATTGTCATAGGAAAATCGCACAATCATAACCCGATTAAATCCTAGCAAAATCAGCCATGTCTGAGCAGATAATTCTTGACCCCAGTCAATACCCCGATACGACACAACTCGTACAAGAAGACGATACTCCCTTGGATAGTTTCATTAACGAAAAACAACAGCGATTGCTTACGGAAGTTCTCTCTGGATATGAATTAAATGGCGGTATTCCGTTCATTGTCGCAGCCAATGTGGGTATCTTCCGTACTGTTCGGCATCCGGCGATAGTTCCTGATATATTCCTCAGTTTAAATGTGACTGTTGCGGATAGTTGGGATCGGCGAGATGTTCGTTCCTATTTGCTCTGGGAATTTGGGAAACCTCCAGAAATTGCGATCGAAATTGTTTCTCCGACTCCGGGGAATGAACTGGGTAGCAAATTTACTGATTATGCCCTGATGGGTGTAATGTATTATGTAGTTTACGATCCTCTGCGTGAATTGAGCGATCGCCCTTTACAGATTTTTCAATTACAAGGGGGGCGCTATGTGCCGAAAACCGATACTTGGTTTCCCTTAGTTGATTTAGGTTTAACCCTCTGGCCTGGTGTCTTTGAAAGCGTCAATGATACTTGGTTAAGATGGTGCGATGCTGAGGGTAATGTTATTCCTAATGTCGAGGAATTAGCCGCCCGACTCTCTCAAACTCAGTCACAGTTAACTGAATCTCAATTACAGTTAACTGCATCTCAAAATCAGACCAAACAAGCTTTATTGCAAGGCATTCAGTTAGGTTTACAGCTTAAGTTTGGAAGTTCCGGGTTAGAGATTTTGGACGAAATTTCTGCCATTGACGATCTAAATTTGCTGCAAACTATAACTTCTAGCTTGTTAACAGTTGAGGGTTTACAAGACTTACGACAAATTTATTTGTCATAACTTACTCAAAACATCTCGTGAAAGATCCTGATTCACGACTTATGCAGTAAACCTTAAGAAACTGGGTTTTTATACCGGAAACGATCGCAATAACGATACTTTTTCCTAGAAAAACTCAGTTTCTGCGTGATTGGGTTGAAAACTCCAAAAGCTCGATTCACCGGATAGCTACGCCGCGCATACTATTGAGGATTCCCGCCAACTTCCTCTAAAAACCAGTTACCTACTTCTGTATTGTCCGTCTGGCGACTGCGATGCAAACCTTCCTCTAACAAAGTAACTTTTAACCCTGGGAAAATTTGAGATTCTGTCAGACGTTCGCTTCCCCGGTTAGCAATTATCTTAAAAGCAATAACTTGGGCTTTTTGTACGTCTACTACCCAATATTCAGACACTCCTAATTCTTCATAAATCATTCTTTTTGTACCCAAATCGTCAACGAGAGAAGTGTCGGCAATTTCGATCGCCAAATCAGGGGCCGCTGCGCTCTCCAAATTCACTACAGAACTACCGCGAGGCGCCGTTTGCACCCTCTCTCCGATGTAGTAACAAGCATCAGGTTGAGCACCTCTGACACCCGTTTTGGCATAGCTACAATTGACCAGCAGTCTCATTTTGATACCTTTGGCAAGGCCAAATAAATTGATTAAGATGACAATAATTCCGTTGTCATCAGCACGATCTGGCCCGACTGCTGCCATTTCAATCCTCAACTGTCCGTTATAGTAATAGCATTTTGCGCGATCGTACTCCGGCTGTTTAATGATTTCTATATATTCATCCCAAGTCGCTGTCACCCAGGTATCCGTTAGCAGTTGGGTTTGGAGTTGACTCATAATTACATCACCGAAAAAAATCTTTGACTTTTGAGGAAAGATTTCTGAGTAGGGGCGATCGCATTTTAGCTTGATTCTTTAGTCCGCGGAGGCGGACATCGTTTGTATAGACGCGGTTTCAACCGCCGATCGCACTTTAATCATTCAACAGCAGTAAGGTGCACCGCAGCACACCCTACAAACCATTAACCTAGGACTCTTCTGCTGCTTCCTCAGATAGCGCTTCTTCGATCGACTCTTCACCCGAAGCCGGCACCAAAGCCACAGCTACGATCGAATCATCCTCATCCAAGCGCTGCACCCGCACGCCCGTTGCAGTCCGGGATTGCGTGGAAATTGCACTCACAGCTTGACGGATAATAATACCTCGGTTGGTAATAATCATCAATTCGTCATCTTCGTTGACAATTCGCAGCGCAGCTACCTGATCCTTGCCCTTTTTCGACTTGAATTTGGTAGCAGTTAATCCCTTGCCTGCCCGTCTTTGTAGGCGGAATTGAGAAACAGGAACTCGCTTACCGTAGCCGTTAGTTGTGATTACCAACACCGAAGGAACTTCGCTATTAACTGTGGGAATTTCTTCGGCATCTTCGCCTTCAATTTCCTCAGCTTCCAGTTCTAATTCTTCGTCTTCCAATTCCACATCGCCCGTTTCCAATTCAGCAATTTCTACTCCTTCAAATTCCGAGTCGCCCGTTTCTAACGGAGCAATATCTGTTCCTTCCAATTCTGAATCTTCTGTGTCAGCAATTTCGGCAACAATGGAACTTGGCAAGATGTCCATGCTGATCAACTCATCGCCCGATCGCAATTTCATTGATTTCACACCCCGAGTCGCGCGGCCAACCGGGCGCAACTGCTCGTGATTGGTGCGGAAGTGAATCGCCATACCTTGGCGCGTACCGATGATAATGCTGTCACCAACTTTTGCTCTCCGCACCCACCGCAATTGGTCGCCTTCTTCTAGAGAAATCGCGATTAACCCATTAGTGCGGATGTTCGCAAAAGCTGAAAGTGCAGTTTTCTTGATGTAGCCGCCGCGAGTTAGCATCACCAAGTATTCTTCGCTGGTGAATTCTGTAACTGACACCATAGAAGTGATTTTTTCTTCTATAGGAATCGGCAACAGTTGCACCACGGGAGTGCCGCGCGCCGTCCGTGAACAGACGGGAATTTGATAAGCTTTGAGAGAGTAAACTACGCCTCTGTCGCTAAAGAACAAAACGCTGTCGTGATCGCAACAGGAAAGGAAATGTTCTACTCCGTCATCTTCCTTCATTTTCGCGCCTGCTTTGCCACGAGTAGCGCGACTTTGGGCCTCGAAAGTGCTGACAGGCATCCGCTTGATGTAGCCTTGCTCTGTGATCAGAATAATTGCTTGTTCGTTGGCAATTAAATCTCTTTCATCGATTTCTCCTTCGGCGTGTTCGATGACGCTGCGTCTGGGAGTGGCGATTTTAGTTTGAATTTCGACTGCTTCAACTTCAGCGATTTCTAAGATCCGTTCCCGGCGCGCCAAGATATCTTCCAAATCGGTGATTTTTATTCGCAGTTCTTCGTGTTCTTGCTGAATCTTTTGCGCTTCCAATGCTGTCAAACGCCGAAGCTGCATTTGCAGAATTGCGTCGGATTGCTGTTCGGAAAGACCGTAATTCTCGATCAATTCTTGTTTGGCAGCGGCGGAGTCGGCAGCGGCGCGAATTAGGTGAATAATGGCATCTAAATTGTCTAGGGCAATTAATAAGCCTTGCAGGAGATGGTCGCGTTCTTCTGCTTTGCGGAGTTCGTATTGAGTCCGGCGAGTAATTGTCTCAATGCGGAAGTCTAGGAAGACATTGAGGAATTGTGAGAGCGTCAGTAGTTGGGGTTCCCCGTTTACTAGCGCTAACATATTGGCTCCAAAATTTGATTGGAGCGGTGTTTGTTTGTAGAGGTTGTTGAGGACGACGCGGGGATAGGCGTCGCGTTTGAGTTCGATCACGATCCGCATTCCGTCTCTATCGCTTTCGTCGCGAATGTCGGAAATCCCATCTAATCTTTTGTCGTTTACCAGTTCGGCAATTTTCTCAATTAACGCTGCCTTGTTTGTTTGGTAAGGCAATTCGGTGATAATAATTGCTTCTTTGTCGGGGCGGCCGGCGTGTTCGATGGTTTCAATGCCGGCGACTCCGCGCATTGTAATCGAGCCGCGCCCGGTGGTGTAAGCATCGCGAATGCCGCCTCTGCCGAGAATTTGCCCGCCGGTGGGAAAGTCCGGGCCGGGAATGTACTGCATCAATTCCAGGTCAGTAAGGCCTGGATTGTGGATTAGCGCTACCAAACCGTCAATTATTTCGCCCAAGTTGTGCGGCGGAATGTTGGTGGCCATCCCTACGGCGATCCCGGAGGAACCGTTGAGCAAAATTTGGGGGATGCGTGCGGGGAGTACGAGGGGTTCTTGTTGGGAACCGTCGAAGTTGTCGCCGAAATCAACTGTTTCGCAGTCGATGTCGCGCAGCATGGAGTCGCTCGTCAGGGCTGTGAGGCGACATTCGGTGTACCGCATGGCAGCGGGCGGGTCGTTGTCAACGGAGCCGAAGTTGCCGTGGCCGTTGATCAGGCGTTCGCGCATGGAGAAATCTTGAGCCATCCGCACCAGGGCGTCGTAAACTGCTGTATCTCCGTGCGGGTGATACTTGCCCAGCACCTCCCCGACGACGCGGGCGCATTTGCGGAATGGTCGATCGGGAGTCAAGCCCAATTCGTTCATGGCGTAGAGAATGCGTCGGTGAACGGGCTTGAGACCGTCCCTAGCATCTGGTAGCGCCCGACCGACTATTACGCTCATGGCGTATTCCAAGTACGATCGGGACATCTCACCCCCCAGATCCGTCGGGATTATCCGCGACTCAGAGATACTCATAGGTTGAAAAACTCCGCTAAAACTTTAAATTTGACCGCTATAAATCCCCAAAATGCGATAAAATCGATTTGGATTCAGTTGAGCTGCCAAATATTGCAAATTACTCCTAAAATTATATCACAATTTGCCCTTAACTTTATGGGAAAGTTGCCAGAAAAATTAAGGGACGAAACAAGGGAAATTTGTAAATTGACAGTTGGTGATTTAGTCATCAATTGGCAAAATCTAAAAAGGTTTTTTTAGGCGGTCTGGTTTCATGCTTTGGTGAGTTTTTTTGAGGGCTATATAAAAAATTAAAATGGTGGCCCGATCGCAATTTTAATTTCACAAAACCGAAGGCCTTCTTAAAGCAAACTAAAAATCTAAAATCTAAAATCTAAAATCTAAAATCTAAAATCTGCTGATGCTACCCGTCATCTATTCCGAAGATTTTTTGCTGCACAAGACTGGAATGCTTCACCCAGAGCGACCAGAACGTTTGACGGCGATCGTCAATGCTCTGAAAGCTGCTCCCTGGGCCGATCGCATTGAGTGGCAACTCCCCACCCCAGTGGCGCAGCGCGAACCAGAACTGCTCTCGGCGATCAAAAAAGTTCACGCGCCAAGATACATCAAAGAAGTCGAACATTTGGCTCATCGTGGAGGTGGCTACCTCGACGGTGACACGCCGATTTCTGCTGAAAGTTACGACGTAGCGCTGCTGGCGGCGAGTGCTTGGCTCGATGGGGTCGATCGAGTTTTAGCAACCAACGAACCGGCTTTTACGATCGCCAGACCGCCGGGACACCACGCCGAAAACAGCCGTGCGATGGGATTTTGCTTGTTTTCCAACGCTGCGATCGCAGCTCGCTATGCCTTGGAACAGCCGGGAATCAACCGCGTCGCCATCCTAGACTGGGACGTGCACCACGGCAACGGCACTCAATCTTTGGTGGAAAACAGCAGGCAAATCGCCTACTGTTCCCTGCACCAATCTCCCTGCTATCCAGGAACCGGAGATGCTGACGAGCAAGGTGCTTACAACAATGTGCTGAATATTCCCCTGTATCCGGGTGGCGGCATAGCTGAATACCTGAGCGCCTTTGAATCTCTTGTCGTACCGTTTTTGTCAAATTTTGAACCAGATTTGTTGATTGTCAGCGCCGGTTACGACGCAATAGCCTCGGATCCGCTGGCCAGCATGAATCTGGCGCCGTCAGATTTCGGTACTTTCACGGGATATTGCCTACAAATCACTCGCCGCATAGCCTTCGGTTTGGAGGGCGGTTACGCGCTGCAAGAGTTGGCCGAGTCGGTTGTAGCGACTATTGACCGGTGCCTCAATTAGCTGCAAAATTGGCAGACGGGATTAGGAGGTTGAGAAGGGATTAGGAGGGGATTGACAGCAATGGCGGGCGATCGTCCAAGCTCAGATTTGTCGATCGCCCGATCGGCCTTCTCTCCTCGAACCTCTCCCCTCTGCCTTCTGCCCTCGATCAACTGTCAACTGTCAACTGTCAACTGTCAACTGTCAACATCTGTGACAAGCATCACGAATTTAAAAGATCCGAGTCACTGAGCGTCTAAGTCTCAGTCACAAATTTTTAGCCTAAAAATCACACCGTGTCAATGTTTTCGATCGCAGGAATCGGCGATCGGACAGAGCATAATAGGACTACGATCAGCCTGTAATATTTTAATATCTCTCAATCAACTAGGAGGTTTATCATGTCCGTTTCCCAAATGACACTCGAAGAATTATTTGGTCAGGTCATGTTCTCTAGTGTCGTGACTCGCCACGACCGGAGACAGCTAAGATCCGCACTCTTAGAAAGAACCCTGAATGAAGATGAGTATGCCATCATCAACCGACTGCTGTACAATGTGCGTCGCGGTTGGGTGAAAATTGTCGATTAAAGACCCAGCACCCAACCCCCGAGCGAGAAAGAAGTTCATAGCCTTTTCAATTTTCGCTTAAAGAATTGGTAATGACTGATGATTATCGGGGTATAGAACATGGGCCTACAGTTACATTCTTTTGCAAACTGGATAAAATTAGAACTTGCCACTTAGGGAAGTTTTCCGTGTTTTTAAGCGACAGTTTAATGTTTGGAGAGCGGTGTTAATGATTCTAATTGCGATCGACATCCGCCTAGAAGTAGAGATATTTATAAAATAACAGGTTTCGGGTGCATCTCTACTTGTTTAAAAAATGTGAGTTTTGAGTTGCTAACTTCCAAGTTAGAATTAACTCAAAACTCATACTTGTTTGGAGGTAACAGAAGAAGGAAGAAGGAAGAAGGAAGAAGGAAGAAGGAAGAAAGAAGAGGGTAGAAGGTAGAAGGAAGAAGGAAGAAGGAAGAAGGAAGAAGGAAGAAAGAAGAGGGTAGAAGGTAGAAGGAAGAAGGAAGAAGGAAGAAAGAAGAGGGTAGAAGGTAGAAGCAATCGAACGTAAGGTTTTCAGTCATTAAGAATATCTGAACCGTCGAGCGCGGTTGCTAGAAAATTTTATATTTGAGATTAGGAAAGAGTGAGGGCGATCGGGATTAGGAAGTGCCATCAAGTGCAAAAATTTTAAACCGTTATCAAAAATCAAAACAATCAGCAGTTTCGGGTTGAGTCGGAATGTGCGATCGCCACAAGCACAGGAAGTCGGAACGTGCGATCGCCCATTCCGGCAAATTAAGCCCAGAAGTGTCAAAATATTAACAACCAGTTCATCCTTAAAATATATGGCTCCCGCCGTTTTAATTGAAAATCTTCAGAAACGCTACGGCACTGTAGAAGCCGTTAAAGATGTTTCCTTCAAGGTAGAACCGGGGGAAATATTTGGTTTGCTAGGCCCCAACGGTGCAGGCAAAACCACAACCCTGCGGGTACTATGTACCTTGAGTGCCCCTGATAGCGGACGTATTGAAGTGTCAGGCATTTCAGCAGTCAGCCAGCCGAGAATGGCCAGACAGAAACTCGGCTACGTCGCCCAAGAAGTCGCTCTCGATAAGGTGTTGACAGGGCGCGAACTCCTGCAATTGCAAGCGGCGCTTTACCATTTGCCGCGCAAGACTATTAAAGGGCGGATTGACGAAATGGTGAAACTCCTCGGTTTGGAGGAATGGGAAAATAAAAAAACGGGTACCTATTCCGGCGGTATTCGCAAGCGCCTCGACTTAGCTGCTGGATTGCTTCACCAGCCGGATGTTTTGGTGTTAGACGAACCGACTGTCGGGCTAGATATTGAGAGTCGGGTGGTAGTGTGGGATTTCCTGCGCCGCTTGCGGGAGGAAGGTACGACGGTGTTGATTACCAGCCATTATCTCGAAGAAGTCGATGCTTTAGCCGATCGCGTGGCGATTATTGACAAGGGTACGGTGATTGCACAGGGGACGCCGGAGGAGTTGAAAAATCGCGTTGGGGGCGATCGGGTGACTTTGCGGATTCGGGAGTTTTCGCCACTGGAAGAAGCCGAAAAAGCCCAAGCTTTAATGGAATCTCTGCCTTTCGTCCAAGAAGTAATTATCAACAGCGCCCAAGGAAATTCTCTAAATTTGGTAGTAACACCGCACAGCGACGCGCTGGTGACAATTCAGCAAGCCTTGAAAGATGCGGGACTTCCTACTTTTGGGATTGCTCAATCTCGTCCGAGTTTGGATGATGTGTATTTGGCGGCGACTGGTAAAACGCTGTTGGATGCGGAGTTGGCTGCTGCTAGCAATCGGGATTTGAAGGCTGAACAAAAACAGGCAATGCGATCGTAGTTTAGTTTAGGTGGTTATTATGGGTGCGGGGTCAGAAACCCGGTTTCTCAGGAAAATCTGGTTGGGTGACGAGAAATCTGTAAAGAAACCGGGTTTCTTTGGCCTTAGTCCTATTTAAGATGATTCGACGGTTGAATACGATAGTAATTTTGGGAGATATTAATAGATGAATCTTGTTTTAGAAGTTGAAGCACCTCCTTTCCGAGAAGATGCAACAGGTGCTATTCGGGTGGGAAACTCAAGAGTTTTGCTGGAATTGGTGATTCGAGCTTTTCAAGATGGTGCATCGCCGGAATCCATTGTGCAGCGTTATTCTACTGTGTCATTGTCTGATGTCTATAGTGCGATCGGCTATTATCTCCGACACCAGGAAGTAGTGGAAGCTTATCTCAATTATCGCGAGAAATTAGCAGATTCCGTTCATCAGCGTTTGTTGGGCATTCAACCCGATTTGACTGTTGTGCGATCGCGCTTGTTAGCCCAAAAAAATCTTGAGGGTTAACTATTTTGTAAGGTGCGTCGCTGTGAGATTGTCGATCTTTTTGAGGATTTTTGATGGCGACGCACCCTACAGCTACTGTCAACTGTCAACTGTCAACTGTCAACTGCTATACATCCAATACTTGCTCTGCTGTCAGCGCTAATTCTGGGAAAGTTCGGGAAATAATTCGCTCATTTCCTCGAAAAGCCGTCATTTGATAAACCCCATTTTCATCAAGCAAGTAAACAAAAACTGTAGGAACTTTCGGATTACCTAAATAATCGCGACTTCCCAAAGCTAAATAATCGACAATCCAGTATTCCGAAATTCCCAGACGCTGATATTCATCCAGCTTATCGATATAATCATCTTCCCAATTGGTCGATACAACTTCTACAACTAATTGCAGCGGTTCAGTTATGGCTGAGTAGGCAAAAGGCTGTGATTCCCAGAGAGTTTTATTTATTACACTAACATCAGGATGGCGACCTTGTTCTCTACCATTTGAGGTTAAAGTCCTCACCATGAATCTGCCAGACACCCTGTAATTGAGGGGGACGCGATCGATTTCTTTATCAAACTGTTTGACAAGGAAATAGGCAAGATCCTCGTGCAGTCTTATTGGTAATATTCTCACAATTTCTCCATTGACAAGTTCATAGCGGCCTTCTTCATCGGGAAGTTGCTTTACAAATTGCTCGAAACTGAGCATCTGCTTAGGTTGGGTACGAATTGCGGTCATGGTTTTCTCTCATTTAGGTAGATTAGGACTTAGGATGGTGGCCCAGAAACCGGGTTTTTTTCCCGAAAGATGTGTTATACACCGTAAATTCGGTAAAAAACTCGGTTTCTTTAATCGGAGTGCGTTTAGGACTGTAGATATTTAAGACTATTCTGCAACCATTTTAACATGAGGATATAATTAAAACTATTGCAGCCAAAAGGTGAACGGCATGGTTCAACAACTCGTCCCACAAACAACACAACAAATCATCTATCCCGACAGCGACGGTCAACCAATGGCAGACAACACCAAACAATTCCGCTGGATTGTCACAATCAAGGAAAACCTAGAAATCTTATTCGCGACTTGCGCTGACGTATTTATTGCCGGCGACTTACTCTGGTATCCCGTCGAAGACGATAACAAAACTCGCAAAGCACCTGATATATTAGCAGTCTTTGGTAGACCAAAAGGAGACAGGGGATCTTACAAACAATGGGAAGAAGATAATATTCCACCTCAAGTGGTTTTTGAAATATTATCTCCTGGAAATACCAGCACAGAAATGCTCAGAAAACTATTCTTCTATCAAAACTACGGAGTTGAAGAATATTATATTTATGACCCAGATACCTTAGAATTTACAGGTTCTCAACGAGTGGGCGATCGCCTAGAAGAAATCCCAGAAATCAACGGTTGGGTCAGCCCCCGCTTGGGTATACGGTTTCAACTCACACCAGAAACCCTGGAAATTTACCGCCCAGACGATCGCAAATTCCTCACTTCTGTAGAATTAGATCAACTTCGAGAACAGGAAAGCCAACGGGCCGATCGCGAACAGCAAGAAAAAGAACTTGCTCAGCAAGAAAAACAACTCGCTCAACAACAGCTAGAAGCAGAACGTACTCTGCGACAACAGGAACAGCAACGCTATCAAGCTTTAATAGAATTGCTGCGAGAAAAAGGCATTGACCCTCAACAATTGTAAGGCCGATCGCCCGCCCAACACCAATCCCTCCAGACTTGCTACCCTAAAGATAGTTAAATTTAATCCACAAGCAATTATGAGCGGTACTGTTACATCCCCCAACCTCAACCAGCAGCGGCCACTCACCACGCCATCCGCTGACACTTCGAGTTCCCTGCTGGCCGACTTCATCCAAGAAACACTAGCCCTAACCAAGCGCCTGTTTATTCAATTGCAGCGCCGCCCCTCCACCCTAGTTGCAGGAATTATTCAGCCGCTGATGTGGTTGGTTTTATTCGGAGCTCTGTTTAAAAATGCACCAGCCGGCTTGTTCGGCGAAAGCCAGAATTACGGACAATTTCTTGGCGCAGGCGTAATAGTTTTTACTGCATTTGCAGGCGCGCTGAATGCCGGTTTACCGATTATGTTCGATCGCGAATTCGGATTTCTCAACCGCCTGTTAGTCGCGCCCCTGGCTTCGAGATTTTCCATAGTCCTCGCTTCGGCTATTTTCATCGTCACCCTCAGCTTTATCCAAACAGGCACAATCGTTACGGCGGGAGCCTTTTTGGGTTCGGGATTCCCCGGACTTGCTGGACTGGGCGCGATCGCCCTAATTGTCCTACTATTAGTTTTGGGAGTCACCGGCCTCAGTCTCGGTTTAGCCTTCGCTCTTCCGGGCCACGTAGAATTAATCGCAGTAATTTTTGTTACTAACTTGCCGCTATTATTTGCCAGCACCGCCCTCGCGCCGCTGTCGTTTATGCCAGACTGGCTGCAAGTTGTCGTCACTCTCAATCCTCTCAGTTATGCGATCGAACCCATCCGCTATTTGTACCTCCACAGCGATTGGTCGCTAGCTAGCGTCGTAATGCAAGCTCCTTGGGGTACAGTTACCTTTGGAGGAGCGCTATTAGTCCTGCTGGCGTTTGATTTGGTGGCGCTCCTCAGCATTCAACCCCTGCTGCGGCGCCGGTTTGCTTAGATCGCACGGCGGTTGAAACCGCGTCTACAAAAACCAAGTCCGCCGGACGCCGACTGAAAAAAATAACGTAATTTCAACTGGCTGGTCTTCTTCAACCCGCGGAGGCGGGTTTTGTATGTATAGACGCGGTTTCAACCGCCCGGTCTTCTTAGCAATTGTTTTTTTGAAAGTACAACGAATAAATCATGAACAACAAAACTTCTAAATCGGGCAAATTGATGGTGCGGATTGCTGCAAGTGCGATCGCCACCAGTGCTCTTTTGTCACCTCAAGCAACCTTCGCTCAAGCCAGCGGTTTAAATAATAACAACCCCCAACCGCTGCAAGACTTTCAAACTAAAGACAACACCGACCCTTTTTCCGGCCGCAGCACCGGAGGCGGAATATTTGATTTAATTCACAGATCCAGACTCGGAGGTGGCCGCAGCATCGAAGAATTCAATACTGAACAGCGCCAAAATTTGAACGACGCCGCCGCCGATTTTCGCAACAAACAGCGCCAAATGCTGGAAAAACAAGCAGCACCTGCACCGGGGGCGGCACCTACAGAAATTACTGCCCCCGCCCCTTAAATTTACAACTGTTGTTTGCTCATTTCCTAGTCCGCGAAGGCGGACTTCGTTTGACTTGCGACAGCGATTTCAATCCCCCAATCTGCTTTGTTTGACTCGCGACAGCGATTTCAATCGCCCAATTTGCTTTAACTAACAAACCCCCCAAACACCGCCATACCGTAGTATTTCCAAGGAACTGCCACAGTCTCAAATCCAGCATTTGCCAGCATTTCCAACTGTGCCGCAACTGTCGCTAGGCGATCGGGATTAGAATAGCCGTAAGACACACTCGTCCCCACACCAGCACGAATTGTGGCTAAAGTTTCCCCCTGACTTAGCGCCCAATCTTCTCGCGCCGCTTGATAAATATCCTTCATTACTGCTGATTCTGCCAAAACAGGATCGGCATTCCAAAAACAGCCACCAGCATTTAAACTTTCGCGAATCCGTTGAAACAACTTCAACTTCATTTCGTCCTCAAGATGGTGAATTGCCAGAGATGAAATAGCAGCATTAAACTTATCCCCCAAACCTAAAACATTTGGATTGTTCGCCCATTCTCCAAAATCCAATTCTATGCCAGTCCACCGCGCTGCGTATCCGGCCGACTCTATTTTGGTGCGGGCAAAATCAAGCATTCGCGGCGAATAATCCACAGCAAATATTTCCGCAGACGGGTAGCATTGCAGAACTTTTAAACTCAGTTCCCCCGTACCGCAGCCGAGTTCTAAAATGCGGTGGTTGTTGCTAGCAATGCAGCCAACTAATACATCCAGCATTTCGTCATATTTAGGTAAAAGTCGCCGAATGCCCGTATCAAAATCCGCAGTGTTGACAAAAACTTCTCCCGGAAAAATTTCATTGCGTGCAGGTGAGACAGTAGAGTCAGAATTCACGATCGCCAATTAGAGACTACAATCGTCATCCTAACCGAAATAGAGCAAAAAGTGCATGAAGTAGGGAAACGGCACGGCGCCGTGTGCTTACCGATATTTTATTTCATTTAGATTAAAAAATATATAAAGTTATGCGTACTGTTACGGACAAGGGAAACACTCGCGGTAAACAAGAATTAACCATCCCTTGCACTATCGAGTCTTGCTTTACAGCAAAACACTCTGAAAAAGCAGTGTTATGTTAGTAGTGCATAAAATTAAATCAATATCGAACCTCACATTTGAGGATAGCATGGACAAATTGATTTCTCGCAGTCTGGCTGCCATCAACCAATTAATTTACAAGCGAATTCTGCTTCTGATGACAATTTTATTTTGTGTAGGCGTAGGAGTAGCGATGGCAAATATGTCTCGTCTTTCCTCTACCCTAATACAAGCGCAAGCCCTCCAAAATGCTACACTTTACGCCCAAGCTATTAAAGAAGCCCGCACCCTTTACAGTTCTGATGTTATCAGTCCTCTCAACACAAAGAAAGCGATTAACTTTACCCACGACTACAACCCAATATCAACAAAAGTAACAGTTCCCGTACCTGCCACCTTCTTAATAGAACTCGGCAACCAGATTACCAACAAAAATCCCGAAGTATCAGTTCGTCTCTACAGCGACTACCCGTTTCCCTGGCGGCGAGAAGAAGGTGGTGCCCGAGACGATTTTGAGCGTCAAGCTATTACCTATTTGATGCAAAATCCAACCGGACAATTTTTCCGCACTGAGGATTTTCGCGGTAAGCCCGCATTTCGATATGCCCAGGCAGATCGTCTCCTTCCTAGTTGCGTTAACTGTCACAACACTAACCGCGATAGTCCTAAAAAAGACTGGAAAGTGGGAGATGTGCGCGGGATATTAGAAATTACTCAACCTCTAGAAACCATTACTCAAAAAACTAGAAGCGGACTGAAAGACCTGTTTTTACTGTTAGCAGGACTTTCAACTTTAGGCATCGCAGGATTAACTTTAGCTCTCAGCAGGTTGCGCCAAAATGCTAAACAATTAGAACAGCGGGTCAGGGAACGCACGGCACAATTGCAAGAAACTAATGTAGAATTGTTGAAAGAACAAGAAAAAAGCGATCGCCTGCTGCTCAATATTTTACCCGAATCCATTGCTGCCAAGCTAAAAGACGGTCAAAGCAGCATTGCTGACGGCTTCGCCGAAGTCACGATTTTGTTTGCCGATATCGTCGGCTTTACCGTGCTTTCAGCGCAAATATCTCCCGAAGAACTGCTAGTTTTTCTCAACGAAATTTTTTCGGCCTTCGATAATTTGACAGAAAAGTATGGCTTGGAAAAAATCAAAACAATAGGAGATGCTTACATGGTAGTCGGAGGTTTGCCAACTCCCAGCACCAACCACGCCGAAAGCATTGCGGAAATGGCTTTAGATATGCAGGAGGAATTAGCGAAATTTAATGCCAAACATCATTCAGGAATTAACATTCGGATCGGCATCAATACCGGGCCTGCGATTGCGGGAGTTATTGGTACCAAAAAATTCATTTACGACCTCTGGGGCGATGCCGTCAATACAGCAGCCCGCATGGAATCCCACGGAATTGCAGGCGCGATTCAAGTCACAAAATCAACTTACGATATCTTGCAAAATAAGTATCTGTTTGAAGACAGAGGAATTATCCATGTCAAAGGCAAGGGTGATATGAATACTTATTTACTTGTATCCCGATTAGTTAGTGTAGTTTCGGTTTAATTTGTTTATTATATTATTAAGGAGCTAGCCAATACGCTTGGGATCGGAAGACCGGGCGGTTGAAACCGCTTCTTGTCAAATAAAACCCGGATGGTGCGCGGGTTGAAGAGCGGGCGGTTAAAATTACGCTATCTTCTTTCTTCAGTCCGCGGAGGCGGACTTCGTTTGTGTAGGCGCGGTTTCAACCGCCGTCTTATCTTCATTGAAAAACCCAAAATTTATTACAAGAAACCCAGTTTCTTTTCCTATGTCCTAAATTAGCCCTTTGCAGAAGACTAAATTTTATGTCAGTGCACATTTTATCATTCTTGGAGTTTTTCAAATCTCGCTTGTCTAGACAAATAGCTTTGTGGGTGTTTGCTAGTATTCTTGTGATAGAGGGAATTATTTTAGTTCCCTCTTATTTTCGGCGCGAAAATGAACTTTTAAATCAACTGGAACAGGTATCTCACGCGACTGTTGAGGCTCTAGAGGTTTTGCTAAAACAAGATATTTACGATCGTACTGTCTTTGAAGAAGAAGTCAAAAATATTACTAAGGATTCTCAAGTAGTATTAGGACTATCTATTTACCAATTTGACGACCAGCTAATATATCAACTTGGTGAAGCACCCAAAATTGATTTGGATGAACTAAAACTTGCTCGTATAATTCGCCAGAAAACTTTCGATGGCAAGCGCTACGATATTGCTTGGACAGAGCGACATTTGGGAGGAGATTATACGTTAATTGTTCGGCATGATGCTTCTACTGTTCAACCAGAACTATACGCATTTATAGGGCGGGTTGCTATTTTAGTTATTATTATATCAGCCTTTGTCACTTCTGTAACTATGCTGTTTTTAGGGGTGACAGTAATTGCACCAATCTTGAGATTGCGCGATGATTTGATCGCTGCGGGAGTAGCTTTGAGCAAAGATCGAGAAAAACCTGATTTCTACTCTCTCTCTGTCAAGCGCGATGACGAGTTGGGAGAAGTTATGGTCGCCTTCAATCAAATGTTTCAACGAGTTTACAAGGAAATTGCACAGCGGAAACAAGCTGAGGAAATATTGCGCGCCGAACAAGAAAAGTCGGAACGTTTACTGCTAAATATTTTACCTGAAATGATTGCCGATCGCCTAAAACAAGGTCAGATAAATATCGCAGATGGATTTGCTGAGGTGACGGTGCTGTTTGCGGACATTGTGGGCTTTACCGAAATATCCTCTCGCACGTCTCCAGCAGAATTAGTCGAACTGCTGAACAAAATATTTTCAGCTTTCGATTGCTTAAGCGAGAAATACGGCTTGGAAAAGATTAAGACAATCGGTGACAATTATATGGTAGCAGGCGGTTTGCCACTTCCATCTACAAATCATGCAGAATGTATTGCCGAAATGGCGATGGAAATGCAGCAAGAAATTATGAAATTTCGCGACGAATCCGATATACCTCTCAGTATCCGCATTGGAATTAATAGCGGGCCTGTGGTAGCCGGTGTCATCGGTACTAAAAAGTTTATTTACGACTTGTGGGGAGATGCTGTAAATACAGCAAGCCGCATGGAATCCCAGGGACTCCCTGGTAAAATTCAGGTTAGCGGCTCAACTTATGAATTGCTGCGCGATCGGTATGTGTTGGAAAAACGCGGTAAAATCAATGTTAAAGGAAAAGGAGCAATGACGACTTATTTGCTGATTGGCAGAAAAAATTTAACTGACAAATTCAACTATCGCCCGGGAATACCGGATCTGGCGGTAGACGTTTCAGCGCCCCCGCCCCCCAACACTAAACTAGATTTTTTTTAACGAACCGCGAAGGCGCAAAGGACACGAAGAAAGGAAGAAAAGAGAAGAAGAAAGAAGAGAAGATAAAGGGTTCACAATTGAGTTACAATTGCTTTAAAATGCAGGTTGATATTAGTGGCAGGGGTAAAAATGACTGCGAAGCAGGAACATAATTCTTCAACTTCACCAATTTGGCAGCCCTTCACGCAAATGAAAACTGCTCCGGCGCCGCTGAAGGTAATTAGCGGCAAAGGATCGCTGCTGGAATTAGAAGATGGGCGGCTAATTCTTGACTGTATTTCTAGTTGGTGGGTGACGATTCACGGGCACAGCCATCCTGTTCTGGCTGAGGCTCTTTACGAACAAGCCAAAAAGTTAGAACACGTAATCTTTGCGGGATTTACTCACGAACCTGCACAGAAACTTGCTGATAAGTTGATAACTCATACGCCTGATTCTTTGACGCGGATTTTCTTTTCTGATAATGGTTCGACTGCTGTTGAAGTTGCTCTGAAAATGGCGTTTCAATATTGGCTAAATCTCGGAGAAACTAACCGCACTAGCTTTATTGGTTTTGAGGGAGGTTATCACGGCGATACTGTGGGCGCGATGTCTGCGGGTAGAAGTTCGCTGTGGTGGGAACCTTTTGCGCCTTTAATGTTTGCTGGGGATGTTGTGCCTTTTCCTGCGACTTTTGATGGCGATGATGAGGTGGAAAGCAAGGAGGCGGCGAGTTTGGAGAAACTTGAGTCTTTGTTGAAGCATGGGAAGGGGTATGCGGGAATTTTTATCGAACCTTTGGTGCAAGGTTCTGCGGGTATGCGAATGTGTCGCCCTGAGTTTTTGCGGGCGATCGCACAAATGGCCCGCCAGTTTAATGTATTGTTGATTTACGATGAGGTGATGACTGGTTTTGGGCGCACGGGCGAACTGTTTGCTTCTGTTAAATCTGACACTGCACCGGATATCCTGTGTTTGTCTAAGGGATTGTCTGGCGGCTGCTTGCCAATTGCTGTCACAATGGCATCGGAGCATATTTATCAAGCTTTTTGGCGAGATGAATCGGACAAAGCTTTTTTTCACGGTCATTCTTATACCGGAAATCCCTTAGCTTGTGCGGTGAGTGTAGCATCCCTGGAGCTTTTGGAGCAAAACCCAAATGCCTATCAAGGAATGGAAAAACTGCACCGCAAATACCTGAATCAATGGCTGATAGATCATCCTAAACTCGAACGGATTCGGACTTGCGGCACTATCGCAGCAATGGATGTGAAAACGGAAAGCGTTTCCGGTTATTTTAATGACATCGCCCCTGTATTGAAAGCCAGATTTCTGGAAGCGGGGTTTTTGCTCCGCCCCTTGGGAAATACGCTTTACTTGATGCCTCCCTATTGCATTTCTCCTGATGAACTAGAATCGATTTATCGGGTAATTCGTCAGGTTTTGGATACTCTGTAAACCCTTAAATTTTAGTAATGAATTTACCCAATTGGAACGATTTGGCTGATGACTCGCTGGCGGGAAAATGTCTCTCTCGCGAGCAATCTTTGGCTGTATTGCGCGCGCCGGATGAGGTTTTGCTGGAACAACTAAACGCAGCTTATCGGGTGCGCCACCACTACTGGGGAAACCGCGTCAGGTTGCACTATTTGTTAAACGCTCAAAGTGGTCTTTGTCCTGAAGATTGCCATTATTGTTCTCAGTCGAAAATTTCGAGTGCGGAAATAGAAAAGTATCCGCTGTTAGCTAAGGAAAAAATTCTGGATGCAGCCCAACGCGCAGCAGATTTAAAAGCTGGTACGTTTTGTTTGGTGATTTCTGGCCGCCAACCAAGTGCATCTACTTTCGATCGCGTTTTGGATGCTGTAGAAACGGTCAAGGCTAATCATAACCTAAAAATTTGTGCTTGTTTGGGGTTGTTGACCGAGGAGCAAACTCACCGTTTGGCTAAAGCTGGAGTCGATCGCGTAAACCACAATCTCAACACTTCCGAATCGTACCACACGGACATCTGCACAACTCACACTTTTGGCGATCGCGTGGAAACAGTCGAAAACGTCAAAGCAGCCGGAATCACAACTTGTTCGGGCGGAATTTTGGGGATGGGCGAATCGGATGACGATGCGATCGATTTGGCGCTGTCGCTGCGGAATTTGGGCGTTACGAGCGTACCGGTCAACTTTTTCATTCCGATTCCCGGAACGCCCTTTGCGGACGTTAATCGCTTAAATCCGCGCCAATGTTTGCGGATTCTCTGCTTGTTCCGATTTTTGCTTCCCAGCCAAGAAATTCGGATTGCTGGGGGACGGGAGGTGCATTTGCGATCGATGCAACCTCTGGGACTTTACCCTGCTAATTCGATCTTTGTGGGCGATTATCTCACAACTCCCGGACAAAGCGCCAATCAAGATTGGGATATGATTCGAGATGCAGGATTTGCGATCGAATCTCCCGAAGATCGGGGATTTGCGATCGAATTTTCCGAAGATAAGACGGCGGTTGAAACCGCGTCTACACAAACGATGTCCGCCTCCGCGGACTAAAGAAGATCACCTAATTTTTACCGCCAATTCTTCAACCCGCGGAGGCGGGTTTTGTCTTTGTAGACGCGAATTTCATTCGCCCGGTCTTTTTGAATGAATCAATTTTAAATCATACAAGAGGGGGAATTGTGGACAAACGCGAAGAAATTACGATCGCAGAATACCAGACAACCGCCGAATCTTTCCGAGAAGGAACATGGCATCACGACGTATCCCAAAATCGATCCGCACTAACCGCTGCCATGCCCCGCAACCCCGGTAAAATACTCGATATAGGATGCGGGCCCGGACGAGATTTAGTAGCATTCAAGAGCCAAGGACATACCGTTGTAGGCTTAGATGCAACTCCAGCTTTTGTACAAATAGCAAAGAAGTTATCCGGCTGCGAAGTTTTGCAGCAATCTTTTCTTGAACTCGACTTACCAAAGGCTGAATTTGACGGTATTTTTGCCAATGCTTCCCTAATTCACGTTCCCAGCGACAACATGGTGAAAGTGCTGCAAGATTTGCACAAAACCTTAGTTGTTAGCGGTGCAATTGTCATGTCAATGTGCCGGGGAAATTGGGAAGGCTACGACGAGCGGCCGACGGGAAAACGCTATACTGCGGGATGGGAATACGAAACTTTAGCACCTTGTTTGGAACAAGCAGGATTTGCCATTGTCAGCCACTACTACCGCCCTCCCGGTTTGCCGCGCGAAGCTCAATCTTGGGTAGTAATAGTCGGCAAAAAAATCTAACGTAAATTAGAAATTGCGAATCTTTCCCCTCTCTTCCTCTGCGCCCTCTGCGCCCTCTGCGGTTAAAAAAAACAAAACTCACCAATTAAGCGAGAATTGTTGTACAATAAACCACAGTCAAAAAACAACTACTGCCCAAATTAAAACAAAATTAATATGACAGATAAATTCCACATCTTTTTAGCAGGTGCTAGTCGAGGCGTTGGCTTAGAAATCGCCAAATGTTTGGTAGCACAAAATGTACAAATAACTGCACTTTTGCGATCGCCCAACCACCGCACCGAATTAGAAGCAATGGGCATCAAAGTCATGACAGGCGATGCTTTGGATACAGCGGCTGTAGAAGCTGCGATCGCTGGAGGCGCACCAATCAATGCCGCAATCAGCACCATTGGCGGCTTACCAAAAGATGGGGAAAGAGCCGATTATTTGGGAAACAAAAACTTGATTGATGCTGCTGTCAAAGCAGGCGTGCAAAAATTTATTTTAGTTTCATCCATCGGTAGCGGTAACACTGCTGCGGCTTTACCACCGCAAGCTTTAGAAACGTTGCGCCCGGTATTACTTGAAAAGGAAAAAGCCGAAAATCATTTAATCGCAAGCGGGATGATTTATACTGTAATTCGTCCGGGCGGACTGAAATCGGAACCTGCAACGGGCAATGGTGTTTTAACAGAAGATTGTCGAGTTGCGGGAACAATTCACCGGGCGGATGTCGCCCAGTTAGTTTGTCAGTGTTTAGTTTCTGATGCTGCTAATAATAAAGTTTTGTCGGCAGTTGACAAGCAAATGGTTTATGGGAATCTCGAATATGAGGTATTAAATTTCTAGGGGCGGGCTAGAAGCCCACCCCACAAGATAATTCATTGCTTGTGGAACAGGCATCTTGCCTGTTCAAAAAAATTCTGGGCGGGCTAGAAGCCCACCCCA
>NZ_JAEQDD010000060.1:70506-93591 GCF_020737885.1 Microcoleus sp. PH2017_34_RAT_O_A
CTTGCCTGTTCAAAAAAATTCTGGGCGGGCTAGAAGCCCACCCCACAAGATAATTTACTGCTTGTGGAACAGGCATCTTGCCTGTTCAAAAAAATTCTGCCTGATTTGAGTAAAATCCGATCGCACTCAAGAATCAAAAGGTTTAATCAACGATCGCCCGTTAGCGAAGCCCTCAAAGACGATCGCCCAATCCAACACCAAACCTGCGATCGCAAACAATACCACACTCTCGACCCCAACCACCGCAAACGGTAATAACTCCTGCAAACCCGGCATTTTCCCCGCCTCAAAAGACAATCCAGCATCCAACTGTCCAAAAGCCCGCACCAACCCAAAAGCCAACACCACGCCAGATTTAAGCTGCCGGTTAGTATCGCAGCGAATCGCATAGCGGTAAGTCACGCCGAACAAAAAACCGCCCACAAGTGCCATCAATCCTCTCAATCCAAAATTTAGGTCAATTTCCCTGACCTGCAAACCCGCCAGAGCATCCCACCTCTGGGCTAAGATTAAGCTGTTAACAAGGGCGATCGACCCAAAAGCCAGCAAACAAGAAAAAGCAGCAACACTCCCTGCTTTCAAAGATTCTACCCGCTCAGCGGGACTAAAATTTGACGAGTCCTTCACAGCGCCCTCATTTCAAAAATAGCTCAAATTGACTTATGATAAGCTTTGGAGTCACTTTGTACAGTTTGTTCAATAAATAGCTATGGATATTTTGTCACTCGGTTGGGTTTCGGTGCTAGTTTTGTTCTCCTTCTCAATTTCAATGGTAATTTGGGGCCGCAACGGTTTCTAAATTCCAGAATAGCTGGCGGGGCAGGCTTTTTAACTGCCCTGCATTTTTTTTAATCCTATTTAAGCAAATACGCTTGGGTTAAAACTGTTTATTCCTCGGAGATCCCCCTAAATCCCCCTTAAAAAGGGGGACTTCGCAGCACCTTCTTGTTCCCCCCTTTTTCAGGGGGGCTAGGGGGGATCAGCCTTATCTAAAGTCTATTGCTATTTAAGCAAATCAAAATAACAGGAGTTACAAACATGGCTGCAAAAAAAATCTTAATGCTAGTCGGCGACTTTGTAGAAGACTACGAAGTAATGGTTCCATTCCAAGCATTGCAAATGGTAGGTCACACCGTCCATGCAGTCTGCCCCGACAAAGCCGCAGGTCAAACAATTCGCACCGCAATTCATGACTTTGAAGGCGATCAAACCTACAGCGAAAAACCCGGTCACAACTTTACTTTAAACGCAACTTTTGACGAAATTAACGCCGCAGACTACGACGCTTTGATTATCCCTGGAGGACGATCGCCAGAATACATCCGCCTCAACGAACAAGTGCTGCAAATTACCCGCTACTTTGCCAACAGCAAAAAGCCGATCGCATCTATTTGTCACGGATTGCAAGTCCTCACCGCCGCCGGCGTGCTCGAAGGCAAACGCTGTACCGCATACCCAGCTTGCAGCCCCGACATCCTCCGGGCTGGTGGCAAATATACCGAAGTTCCCGTTACCGAAGCCGTAGTCGATGGCAATTTAGTCACAGCCCCCGCATGGCCTGCACATCCTAACTGGCTGGCTGAATTTCTCAAAGTTTTGGGAACAAAAATCGAACATTCAGATAGTCATTAGTTATTAGTTATTAGTTATTAGTTATTAGTTATTAGTTATTGGTTATTGGTTATTGGTTATTGGTTATTGGTTATTGGTTATTAGTTATTGAGTTGTTAGTCACATGAAAAATTTTGCAGTCAAAGTTAAAACTAATTCCAAACAGCAAAGCATCCAAGAGCAACCAGACGGCAGCCTGACAGTACACCTCAAATCCCCGCCCGTGGATGGAAAAGCCAATAAGCAGAGTTAATCGTGCTGTTGGCGAAAAAGTTTAAAGTGCCCAAATCGGCGATCGCAATTAAATCCGGTCTTTCCTCCCGCAATAAACTTGTCGAAGTTCCGATTTAACCAATCTTTAGATAGATATCTAAATCTTTCTCAAGATAGATTAAGACTCAGCTTTTAATTTATACAGTAGTAGTTGTAAGGTTAGGAGAAAAAATTATGACCATTGAAAATAGAGTCGAAGCAACTGCCAAGAATATTGAAGGCAAAATTCAAGAAGCTGTGAGCGAAGTTACAGGCAACCAAAAAGATAAATTAGAAGGTCAAGCCAAGCAGGACGAAGCATCAGCAATTCACATGAAAGAAGACCTCAAAGATAAAGCCAAAGAGATTGTAGACCGAGCATAAAGTATTTCTTGCGACAAGTTTCCTGCCTACTAAATCCCGCAAATAACATATCGTTTGCGGGATTTTTTTTAGAGATACTTTTTGTAGATTAGAAAAATCATTGCTGGCAAAATCTATCGGCTAACTGCCCCTACAGATTCTACTAAATCATAATGTAAAAGCATTAATTTTGTAGCGAGGATTGTTTCCATTGCATAAGTTGTGCCATCTTGATGAGAAAATTCTACCTCAAAAGCACTGCCATCAAATTCCATCACGACTGTTCCCACTTATCCTTTATATAATTTAATGATTTGTTTTGTTTCAAAATGGGTTGCTTCTAAATCTTCAGTTAAAGCAACAATATCTAGGTCTTTAATTTTTTTCATTGTTTTTACCTCACTTTTTGACGGGATAACAACTTGTCAATCTGGGGAAAGTTTCACCTGAGCGGACGATCCAAGCTGCTAGAATCAGAGATTCACCTACTTCGGTTTTCAACAAGAATTTCATGTTGTAATGTGTTCCGTATTCATTGTTTTTCTGAATAACAACATCTTCGTTAATAGCAGCTTCTTTTAAAGCCTGTTTGAGCATTTCAGCATTTTCTAGGGTAATGCCTAACTTACTGGCAAACAAAATATAGCGGTTCGAGCTCCCATATGAGGTATGTTGTTGGGCTTGGGCCCTCTTAGTTTAAGGAATGATTGATTGGTGGCAAAATCGATCGGTGAATCTGCCCTTCCTTTTAATGCCAATGTTATAAAAGCCCGATGCCCCATCCCTCCGCTTCGCTCCGCCCAATGCCCAATTCCCAATTCCCAATTCCCAATTCCCCATGCAATAAAAAAGCTAGGGATTCATATCCCTAGCTGGAAACATAGCACAATTAGTTTTTAGAGTTGGCGCGGGCGATGGCTTACGCCCCGCTACGCTACGGCTTTTTCCAAACCGACTCCCACCCGCTGCCACCTAAATTAAATCAGGGTAATATCAGTCGCCGTCAAGCCTGGTCGGCCGTTCAGCAGTGCCAGTTGAATTGGTGCTTGGCCGCCAGCACCGTCTTGGTCGTACAGCAAGCGACCTGTGGAACCTTCGTAAACGAGGACTGCTTGTCCTGGAGTTGCTCCTGCAGGAGTCAGATCGTTGTTGTAAGTTCCGGTTTCCACCTGTAAGAACGCCCTGGAAGAAGGTCGATTTGGCAGACTATTGTCAAATGGTGGTAACAGGAAGGAGTCGAAGTTCAATACCAACTTGTCACGGCCGACTTCAAAATCGCCGATTTGGTCTGGGCTGCTACCCAGGCTACCGTTGGCGTTGATCGTGACGCCCTCGCCGAAGTTGTTGTAGTAGAAGCTGTCATTGCCGGCGCCGCCAATCAGCGTGTCTGCACCGGGCCCGCCACCGAGAGAGTCGTTGCCGTCTCCTGCGAGCAAATAGTCGTTCCCAAAGCCGCCCAACAGCGTGTCGTTTCCGCCGCCGGCATTTAAGGTGTCGTCCCCGTCAGATGTCGATCCAGTAGGAAGACTGCCGGGGCCGCCGAACAGTATGTCGTCGCCAGCACCGGTAGTGATGACATCAGTACCGTTGCCGCCAATGATGAAGTTGGAACCTAAGGTATCGGTAATGAGGTTTGTCGATGTGGCACCGGCAAAGTTGACACTGGTGGCGTAGGAGATAAAGTCGTTACCAGCAAAAGAGCCAACCAATCGATCGCGTCTGCTACCAAACACGATCGTGTCACTTCCTTCACCACCGTTCATGAAGTTTGTGACGGTGCCGGTGGTAGTAAGGTTAGTGCTGGTGTTGCCAAGTAACAGATCGTCACCCAGGCCGCCGTCAAGAGTAATCAGCGCAGTAGTAGTACCGATCGCAAAAGTGGTGGCATCGATCGTATCGTTGCCATCTCCACCGAAGGCTTGATTAAAGATGCCGCTCAAGCTGTCATTGCCACCGCCACCGATCATGCTATCACTCGCAAAAGCTGCAACGATCGTGTCGTTACCATCTTCGCCATTGAGCAAGTTGCGACCCGCGAAGCCTGGAAATGAACTCGACGCGCCTACGCTGGAAAGTGCAGACACCGTAGACGACTTGATGAAGTCATCGCCTGCGCCTCCCAATGCCGTATCCTGAGTAGCAAAAACCGTGATCGTGTCGTTACCAGCACCGCCGTCCAACAAGTTTTTGCCGGTACCAAAGTCGCCGATACCGCCTAGGAGAGAATCGTTGCCCTCACCGCCGAGCAAGGTTGTTTTCTCAATGCCGATCGTGATGACGCTCGAAGAAAACGGACTCGACTGGGTACTGTTGAGAATGACTAAGGTGTCGTTGTCTAGGTCGCCGGAAAGATAGCTGTTGCTGGCCACACCGTATATTGTGTCGTTGCCTTTACCGCCGATCAGAGTATCTTTCTGATTGATACCTACAACAAAGTCGTCGCCCAAGTCTCCGCGCAGGAAGTTGCTGCCTTGATTGCCACCGGCACTGCCGCCGATGCGAAGACCGAGGTTGTTGCCGCCGCCTGCGATGAAGAAGCCGAGGGAGTCATTGTCCTTACCACCGTAGAGGGTGTCTCTTCCGAGGGCGCCTCCGAGCATCGTATCTGCGCCCTGATTACCAAACATCAGGTTGCCATCGACTGTGCCTTGGAGCAAGTCATCTCCCGCACCGCCCAACAGCGTCGAATTCCGGCTTTGAGCAATTACGGTGTCACTGCCTCCATCGCCCGACAGGAAAACCCGCTCGCGCTGGCCTACTAATGAATCTTCGTCAGGGCCACCGTATAGGCTATCGTTGGGGCCGACGGAAATTAGAGTATCGTTATCGCGTTCGCCAAATATTAAGCTGCCGCCGAGGGTAGAAGTTGTAATTAAATCCCCCCCCGCTCCGGCAAAGATTGTATCCGGGCCCAGTCCCGGAGTGTTTAAATTAGTTTGATCGGAATTGTCAGTTAACGTTGTCATACAGCTTCACTCCTCTACTTGTTGGTCATCGCTTGTGCGACTACAGACACTGCCTAGAACACCGAATGTTTGGATGCCGCTGTAGTTTAACCTGTTTGCCAGCCGCAAGTCTAGCCTACTGGTGTTAACCCTGTCTAGACTTTCTCCCTCGCGGACTTTTTGCTTGTAAGCTTTTATTTTCAATGTCTTCACCCTTTAATAATCCTTGTGCAATGTCTCATGTGCTCACGCTCAAGAAGACGCGGCTCACATTCTTAATGTTCCATTCTGGATTGGCGCTCGGGGATCGCCTCCGGGGAAGGAAATTAAAGATTAACAAGGGTCGATCGCGCGATCGCCAGACAAAGAAAAGTGAGAGATTGGTTACTTGGTTACAACGCTTTGTGGCAATTTCCGGTTTCCCAGGCAGGGCCGTCTTTAAATAATTCTGGCTCGGATTGAACTCCGCACCGCTCTGGGGTCTAAAAGTCTACACCCCGCTTTAGTTCTACGCCCCGATCGCCGTAGTGTTTGTGACAGTATACCTCCGAGTGTACGCTTGCCAAGTCAAAGTAACCATGGGGTTTGTGGCAGCGCCCGGTGATAATGATTTCTGTATCGCGGGGCTTTCGCAGCAGGGCTTCGACGATCGGCTCTACCGGCAGCAGTTCTAAGTCTACTGTTGGATTGAGTTCGTCGAGAATGATCGTTTTATACCAGCCGCTGGCGATCGCCGTTTTGGCGATTTCCCAGCCGCGTTCTGCCTCGATGCAATCTAACTCTTGCTGTTGCCCCCGCCAAACTATAGCATCTCGGCCACACCGCTGGTGGTCTACTAACTGGGGGTAACTTTGCCGCAAAGCTGCGATCGCCGCATCTTCTGTATAGCCACTACCACCTTTGAGCCATTGTACAATTAAGACGCGGTGAGATTGGTCTTGGCTGATACCCTTACCTATTGCCTGCAAAGCTTTCCCCAATGCGCTCGTAGATTTGCCTTTGCCCGCTCCTGTGTATATTTCGATACCTGAAATATTGTGTTCGGCCGCTGCGGGGTGATAGTGGGGCTTCATTTCTGAGTGCAAGTCGGCAATATCCAGCAAAGCTTCGGGGGCCGCTCGGCCAGTGGCGATTACTTCTAAATATTCTGGTTTGTTTTTGAGGGTTTGGACTACTTCGTCCACTGGCAGCAAACCCAAGTCCAATACGGGGTTTAGTTCATCTAGAACTACTACAGAATAAAGCTCGCTGGCGATCGCTCCTTTGGCGATATCCCAGCCTCGCTGGGCTTCTGTGCGATCGAAGCGGGTGATTGCTTCGGCCCCAAAATATTCGGCTCTGCCGGTACGCACTTGGTCGATCAAGTGCGGAAATGCCCGTTGCAGGGCTTCTATTGCCCCGTCTTCGTCGTAGGAGCGGCCGGGGCCTTTGAGAAAGCGCAGCAACAAAACTCGCGTGGGCGAGTCAGAATTGATACCCAGCCCGATCGAGCGCAACACTACTCCCAAAGCTGCCTGAGACTTGCCTTTACCAGCGCCGTCGTAGACGTGAATCTGACCCGCGATGCGTTCTGAGCGAGATGACGCTGTCCGAATACCAATGCCATTCCTTACCATAATCCGCAGTTATTTGAGTCTGTCTCGGGGTGGGTATCCGATCGCACCCATTGAATGTTTAATATTTCCATTCTGTTGGCGGATCTCAACAGATTATAGGATAGAACCTAAACCACTTGATGTTCAGAAGGGCGATCGAAGAGGATTAGGGGCTAAAACCTGCGCTCTAGATTATTCCGCTTCTGATGTACAATTAAAATCTAACACGGGCTGATATACCTGAATGCTTATGATTGCGAGTGTTTTCCCATTTCGGACTGTTTTGGTGCAAATTTTAATGATGTTTTTGGCGATCGCGATCGAATCGTGGTTTCTGCAAAAACTACTGAAACTCGGCCCCAAAACCAGCGTTGAATATACAGCCATCCTCAATCTCGCTTGCACTTGCGTGGGTTGGTTAGTTTTCTTCGGCATTGAAAGCGTTATTTCCAAAGAATGGCGAGAAGAACTTATCGGTTATATTTTATTAGGCGGAGGTCAGAATACTTACTCTGCAATAACTGCGATTGCCCTCTCGGTATTGGCAATCACTTTTCTCGCCAAATGGCAGGGACTAGAATTCATAGAGAACATGGTTTCTGGTAACAAAAAAGCTTCCAAACCTCAGTTTTTGGGGCCGCCAACTCTCAGCCGCCGTCCTCCCAAAAAAACTTTTCGAGTAACTACCCAGTTTGGGGCAGTTTTAATCGCCCACACTGTTAGCAATTTCGTTATTTTAACCGTATTGTTTTTGCAAAGCGTCAATTGAAATCTATGATGAAGCAATTTTTGGATGTGACTCAGCAACTCACGAAGCTGACTAACAACCTTTGGGAAACCAATAAAAAATTTCAAAAGGCGATAATTCCGCCTAAAGTTGTCCACTGGAAGACGCCTTTACTGCTCAGCATATTTTTAGCTTTGCTGACGGTGGCGGCAATCACAGACTGGCCGACAAGAACTCTGATGTTTGATATGAGCTGGTTATTTTTTACACTGTCAATGGGTTTGCTGACCAGCCAGCAACCTTTTACGATTAAAAAAGTAAGTCTGAGTCCGTGGGTGACCAGCATCTTAATTGGCTTGTGGTTGCTGATCCGATTGCCGTCAGATAGGAAGGAAATAGCATGGATATCCGGCCCAATTATAGCAGTAATAATTTTGGGTGTAATAGAGATTTGGAATAGCGAGTCAAAACGGGAAGGTATCAGATCGTTAGTGCGGCCTCAGTTTTTGATGATTACTCTCATTCACCTGCTGATTTCCTGTTGGTTTGGATTTCACTTTTTAATTCAAGGTTGGATAGAACAATATCCGAGCGTTTTATCGCAGGATTTGAGGAAAAGCGATTATGTGGTGACATTTCAACAGCCAACTATTAATCGCTCCCGAGGAGTGGTCATCCTCAATGCAATGGATCGATACCTGCAAAATGAAGCTCGCACAAAACCGTGGGCGCAGGTAGAACAAATGTTAATAGATATTGACAACGAGCGATTTTTTCTGAAGAATCAAGCGTTAAAAACAATTCGGGTAGTCCCAGAAGATGCGAGCTGGGAGGTCAAAACTTCGATCGTCCAAGGAGAGTCCCGCTATCAGTTACAGATGCAGGCAACTTGGCTGGGGCTGGTGTTTAGACCCGAAATATATTCGTTGACCAAATCTTGCGAGGTGATCGATGTAGGCAATAGAGCGACTGTAACCTGCGACACTACCAAACCCTCTAAACCTGGACTGAAAAAAGATGGAACTTCGGGAGACAGTCAAGTTTGAGCTTGTCTCTGGCCGTTAGGAGAGGGGGAGATAAGGGAGATGGGAGAGGGGGAGAGGGGGAGAGGTGTAGAGGTGTAGGTTTTCCACTGGCAAAACCCAGCAAATCTAGACATTGCAAAGGTTTTGGGCTTTGGCTTGGCGGGAATCTCAAACTCTTATGGGATAAGGCTTTTACCAAAAAACCTACACCCGTCGGGATGGGAAGAGGGGGAGATGGGAAAAATCCTCTTTCTTCACCCTTGACTTCTACCCTCAACATCCATCCGTTACATCCGTTAAAAAATCCGTTGCCGAACTTCCCTCTTCCTTGCACTAAAATATGGCTAAAGTTGACTGCGGGTTAATAACTAGATGAATTTGAGAAGAATCTTGACAGTCGCGACTAATGTATATTGGGAAGTAATTCGCGATCGCATCCTTTACTTAATTATTATTTTTGCTCTGTTGATGGGAGCCTCGGTGCGCTTGATACCGGAATTGGCAGCGACAACCGAAAATAAAATTATCTTAGATATTGGTTTGGCTGCGATGAGCATCCTGGGTATAATTGTCACAGTCTTTGTGGCTACCGGACTGGTCAACAAAGAAATTGAAAAGCGGACTGTTTACCTGTTAGTTGCCAAGCCGATAAGCCGGGCTGAGTTAATTGTGGGCAAGCACTTAGGGATGTCGGCGGTGCTATTCGTTCTGGTAGCAGCAATGACTGTTATCTATCTGGTTATTCTGAGTTTGAGTCGCATTCCTTACCCTTTGGGCAGCATTTTAATCGCTTCGCTGTTCGTGTGGTTTGAGCTGTGCCTCATGGCCGGTGTGGGGATTTTATTTGGAGTTTTTAGCAGTTCGCTGCTGGCTACTTTACTGACATTTAGCGTTTATTTGATGGGACACTCGACGCGGGATTTAGTGGCTTTCGGCAAGTTAACTAAAAATCCTGGCATTGAACAATTGATGATGGGACTTTATCTAGTTTTGCCTGATTTAGCCCGGTTCAATTTGAGAAATGATGCTGTTTACGGACAAGTACCTTACTTGGCGGGTTTGATTACAGATGCGGGCTATGGTTTGCTGTATGTGGTGCTGCTGCTGTCAATTGCGATCGCCATATTTTCGCGTCGAGAATTTTAAAATATAGATTCCGCATTGTCAGCGGTAATTGTTTGCTGGAAGAGTCCTCGCTGCAAACGAATTTGATTGTGGAATTAGCACGCTAAGATATAGAGAAGGTTGTCGATCGCCAATCTCGACTAAAAGTCAAACTTTTATTGGTAAAATGAGGTGACTTATGACTGCTGTAATTCACAAACCGATATCGCAGCTAAAAATTACCTGGCCGCTGCTTCCCGATGATTTTATTCTACCAGATGACCCCGTGGAAAATATAGAACATCCTTTAATCTCTAACGGTTTGCGCCAGTCTGTAGTGGATTCCCCGGAACTAATCCAAGATGCACTCATAGTTTCTAATTTTGCTTTGTGTGCTGCTGTGGACGATCGCACTATTTGCAAAGCCCCAGACTGGATGTACGTGCAACCGGTTCAACCTTGGCCTCACAGCTATCCCCGCCGCAGTTACACGCCTCATACCGAAGGAACAGTGCCTTTTGTAGTGATGGAATTTCTCTCAGCTACTTACGGCGATGAATACTCCGTCGAACACACAGAAGAAATCGGCAAGTGGTTCTTTTACGAACAAGTAATCAAAGTTCCTCGCTATGTCATTTTTCGGCCGCATACAGGCAGAATAGAAGTTTATGCGCTGGAATCCGATCGCTACAACAATCAAGATCCTGATGAAAATGGGCGTTATTTGATACCTGGATTAAATCTATTTTTGGGAGTTTGGGTGGGAACTCGGGAAGGTAGAACAGGAAATTGGCTGCGCTGGTGGAATGCAGACGGAGAGTTGCTTTTGTGGCCGGAAGAACGGGCAGAAGTAGAACGTCAGCGGGCCGAAGCCGAAAGCCAGCGGGCAGAAGCCGAAAGCCAGCGGGCAGAAGCTGAAAGCCAGCGGGCAGAAGCTGAAAGCCAACGCGCCGAAGCTGAAAGCCAGCGGGCCGATCGCGAACAGCAAGATAAAGAGTCCGCCCAAACGCTGTTGGAACAGGAAAGACAGCGCAATCAAGAACTTTTGGCGCGATTGGCAGCCCTCGGTATCGATCCAGAATAACTAAACCCACCTAAAAAAACAGAATATTTAGATCCCCGACTTCGCAGAAGTTGTTGGGGATCTAATATCGATCGCCTTCTACAGTAATCCCAATTGAAATCATGTTAGTGAAAAAACTCGAAGAATTAAAAGACATTTTCGCGCTGATGGAACGAGCGCTGATTGCCTACTCTGGTGGCATTGACAGCACTTTGGTGGCAAAAATTGCTTTTGACGTGTTGGGCGATCGCGCTTTGGCTGTAACGGCTGTTTCTCCGTCTCTACTGACAGAAGATTTGGAAGATGCCCGGATTCAAGCCGCAGAAATTGGCATCGCCCACCAGGAAGTCGAAACTCAGGAAATGGCCAATCCTAATTATACTTCTAACCCGGTTAATCGCTGCTATTTTTGCAAAAGTGAACTGCACGATACTTTGAAACCGCTAGCACTTGCCAAGGGTTATCCTTATGTGGTGGATGGGGTGAATGGTGATGATTTAAAGGATTACCGCCCGGGGATTCAGGCTGCAAAGGAACGGGGCGCGCGATCGCCTTTAGCAGAAGTCGGCATGACTAAATTTGAAGTGCGACAGTTAGCAAGAGAATTGGGTTTGCCTTGGTGGGATAAACCGGCTCAACCTTGTTTGAGTTCGCGCTTTCCTTACGGTGAAGAAATCACCGTTGCAAAGTTGCAAAGAGTGGGGCGCGCTGAACGGTATTTGCGGCAGTTGGGGCTGAAAAATCTGCGCGTGCGATCGGATGGAGATACGGCGCGAATTGAATTGCCGGCCCAGGAGATTCGAGAGTTTGTATTAAATGCGGATTTGCCTGCATTGGTGGCGGTGTTTCAGCAGTTTGGTTTTGTGTACGCGACTTTGGATTTGGAGGGGTTTCGCAGCGGCAAATTAAATCAGGTTTTGCAACCTGAATTGTTGGGGGCGAAGGCTTGATTAATTATCTTGAAAAAATGTCACTACAACCGTGTGTTCGTCCCGATCGCATTTAACTTGAAAACGGCGCTGAGGATAAAGCGATTTTAGGCGACTTTCCCACATCTGAGCTAATGCTTGTCCCAAATACAATAAATTGTCACTGCTAGCGTTTTGGGCACCGGGGAGAATGTCATCAACGTGCTGGTGGTTCATCACCTGCTCAATTGCAGCGACATCATTCCCTAGCTCGATTTTCCACTGTTCGTAGATTTGACTGTTAAAGGCTTCGGACAAAAAGATGCCGCCTTCATGTTCGACAAAATCTGGCCAGAATAGTTTTGTGAAAGCTATGGCAATTTCAATATTAGCAGATCCAAAAAGATAATCCCAGAGTGAAAAATCATCGCCGTTGGCTTTTTTCCATTGCTGGAAATCGATTAGTTTATCTGCATTCAAGGATATTTGTTTGATGAACATAATTTCTAGGGTATTTCATCCAATCTAGCTGGCCTAACTGTTTTCTCAGCTTGCACATAAATGTCTCCTGCTGAGTTTTGGTTGTGTTTGTATTCAACGGCGTGAGGTGTCGGCACATTTGCATGAGCCCTTCCTGTCAAGTCTACTCGCTTAATTGCCCGTCCACTGTCATCGTAGACGATATAGCTGGTAATGTTCTTGCCATCCATGCGGTACAGTAAGTTTTGGGCACTTGCTCCATCTAGAGGAAATCTCCCGCTGACCTGGGTTCCGACGGCTATCAGGGTGCTAGCGGGGATGCCAACTGTCCAGTCAACTGGTTTAGACATAATATTAGTCCTAAATTATTTTACCATCTCAGTTTGATATATGTAGGGGTATTTGGAAATGTACAGAGTACAATTTATAGAAATTTGCACAAATGCTGACGGCTTGTTAAAGCAATAGCATAAACTGAAGTAGCAGCAAGAGTAGCAAGTTTTATGAAAGTTAAATTTAGATTGATCTGGGCCATCTTGGCTTTCTTGTTGTTCGCTTACATCCCGTTTCGGGTGTTAGCGGGCCCGCCACCTGCGGGAGATACAGTGAGCTCTGCCCTGTGGTGGCAAGTTTTGGTGTACAATCAGGTGCAGCAAATTAAAGACCGGCAATATCAAGGTTGCGTGTGGGGCGATTCTATTTCTTCGGCATTGGGCGATTCTTTGGGAGAAAAAAACTTTAATTTTGCGATCGGCGGAATGAGTTCTGTTTCTCTGCTAGAACAGCTTAAACTTGTAGTGCCCCAGGGGTTTACTTGCAAAAAATCAATTTTGGCGATCGGCACAAATGATGCTATGTACGGCATCAGCGACGAGCAGTTTGTCAGCAATTTGAAACAGGCGATCGCAATTATGCGATCGATCGGCACCAAACAGATTATTCTGATTCCTGCTTTTTACTCAACTCTTGCCGCCAGCTACAATCCTAAATTTGCCGGAACAATTGCCAGAGTTGATGAAATTAATGTTCTCATCAATCAAGTTGCCACCGACGAAAATATGACCGTGGAATCTAGTGGCATACAAGCCTTATTTAAGGAAAAAGCTCTAAATGGAGATTTAACGATAGACGGCGTTCACCTCAATGCCAAAGGTTTAGATATATACAGAAAAGTTTTGTTAAATATTTTGAATTAAACTTGACAACTCACACTTTATCTGACATAAGAATATCCTGCTAAACTCTTAATTTTAAGTCCGTTTATGCGGACTTGATTTATGTCATTTCAGTGAAGTAGGGTGCGTCATAAAAATGATATTTTTGCTACTTTCCTCACAATCTTAGAAGTGAGGCACCACGGAATCAATGGTGTGTCAGAATTAGATTTTTGTCACGATCGACAATTACTAAACTGACGCACCCTAGCGCTAAATATCAAGGAGTAGTAGTTGGCATAATTTGCTGTGGTTGTAGTTGCTGTAGCTGCTGATTTTGCTGCTGTTGAATTTGAAGTTGCCGATCTTGAAGCTCTATCTGCCGCTGTCTGTCTTCGAGTTGCAAGCGTCTGTCTTCAGCTTGCTGCTGTCTGTCTTCAGCTTGCCGCTGTCTTTCTTCACGCTGTAACTCTCTGTCTAGCAGTCTGTCTTGACGTTGCTCTTGTCTGTCTTCTCGTTGTTCTCGAAGCTGTCTGAGTTGATTTCGCCGATCGAAATCTCCTCCCAAAAATAAGTTCTGAAAAGCGTTGATAGTTGTTTGAAACCCAGTAAAAATTCCGCTAACGCTGCTGATTCCACCTGCAACTCCTGTTATCGGCTGCAAGAAAGTGGCAATATTGTCTGCAACCCTAGTATAGCCCGATCGCGCTACGAGAATCACATCGTTGTTTCGGAGAGTTGGGTTATTGTCAGGATTCAGCCCTTGAGCAAAATCGACATTAATAGTGCGGCGAGTAACAGTACCGTTGGGGTTCAAGCGCAGCAGTTCCACCTTATCTTTTTTAGCCCGCAATTGATTGAAACTACCCGCAGTCAGCAAAGCTTGGTGGAGGGATGTACTAGGTTTAACCTGTAAAGCTCCGGGCCTGATCACTTCCCCTACAATATTGATGCTGATCGCATTTGGAGAGAAACTTGTACTTCCGAGTTGGGCAACTTCAGCTAAGTCTACAGTAGATGCCGTCGGAATAATGACGCTATCTCCTTCTTGCAGTAAAACATCTTGAGTTGCATCACCTTTTTGCAGCAAATCCCACAGATTTACCGTGATAGTTTGTTCAGTCCCACCTCTGATACGGCGGCGGATTTGGACGCGACGAATGTCTGCTTCTGTGGTGATACCGCCAGCAATTTTGAGCGCTCTAGTGATTGTTGGTAGTCCGACAACGGCTCCTCCTCCTTGTTGTTGTTCAATAGAGACAAAACTCAGATCTGTTTGTTGGTTAGTCGATCGCAAATCCGAAGCAGATACAGTATAAGGCCCCGGCCTGTTGACTTCTCCGACAATTACCACGCCAATTGGTTTAGTAATATCAGCGGAAAAACTAGCACTGGCTCTTTGACGGACTTCTTGGGTATTGAGAGCACTTGCTGTCGGTACAAAAATTGTATCTCCATCTCGGATCGTGACATCTTGGCTCAAATTTCCCGTATCTAAAAAATCCTGCAAATTAACAGTAATAAGTTGTTCTGCTCCGCCTCTGCGGGGACGGCGAATTTGGACATTTCGCATATCTCCTGCGGATGTCACCCCTTTAGCAACTTGCAGCATTTCCATCAAAGTTGGAAATTTTACGCCTCCTCCGGTTCCTTCTCTGCTGGCATTAATTTTGTAGGAACCGGGGCGAGTAACTTCACCGGCAACACCTATATTTAGGGGGCGAGTAACCATCAGAGTCACCGTGACAACGGGAACATTGATGAAGGGTTCGTATCGCTTGGTAATGACGGTAGCGGCTTGTTGCAGCGTCAACCCTTGAATTGAGACGCTGCGAATGATTGGTAGATTGAGGGTTCCGTCAACTAAGACTTGATATTCTTTGCTAAATTCAGGGACGCCGAAGATATCTAAAGCAATGCGATCGCCCGGGCCTAAAGTATAAGCCGCTTCTTGTATCAGCGAACCCGAATTGCCGATCCGTGGGAAACTCGAACCCGGAGGCGGTGGTGGCGGTACTCTCGGCCTGTTTTGGTTCCTAGCGGGTGCAGGATTTCTGATGGCAGGCAACTGAGCTATACTGGGCAGCGAACTGCTCAGCACCAGGAGTGCTGACAAACTAAGACTTGTAGCGGTTTGAACGTTATGTTTCATCTTTCTTTCCTGGTTGCAGTCTGCCATTGAACGATCGCAATGCAAGCTAGTTAATTTTAGTTTATTTTCCGTTCTGTCCAGTGTAGCCTCGCTGCCCTGGAAAATCCAGAGGTGGAATCATAAAATTTGTGCGGCAATCGAGTACCTTCTTTATAAAGAAAGCGTAAAGCTAGCCAAATGTTCTCAAAATTATTTATACATAAGTCGGGATGCAAATCAACCCCCCGAAATAAAAGATCTAGAAAAAACGATCCTTCTTTGATGTAAAATATTAATAATTGTATCTGCGGGACAAAGACAAGTGTCACTAAAATTGGAGAAGGTAATTCCCTGGGGACGCTGCTTGGATGAATACATAGGAATGTTTAGCTTGACATCAAGTGACCTCAAGCGAGCAATTCTAGATTGTGCGGGCGGGCCGGCGAGTTTCAATGCCGAAATGACTCGCCAAGGTAACAAGGTGATTTCTTGCGATCCGGTTTATCAGTTTACGGCGGTGGAAATTGGCGATCGCATCCAAGAAACATATCAAACTGTGATTGACGCTGTTAAGGCCAATGTAGACGGTTACCTGTGGAACAGTTTTGAATCACCGTACCAGCTAGGCGAAGTGCGGATGAAAGCAATGCAGGAATTTTTAGCAGATTTTCCCTCTGGCTTGGAGCAAGGCCGCTACCTGACTGCTGAGCTGCCTGTTTTGCCCTTCGATAACGGTCAATTTGATTTAGCTTTGTGCAGCCATTTCTTATTTGCTTATTCTCACCTGCTTTCGGAAGAATTTCATCTAGAAGCAATTATGGAAATGTGTCGGGTTGCTAAGGAAGTGCGAGTGTTTCCGCTGTTGCAAAGTTTTAGCGGAGAGGAATCTGAGCATTTAAATCCGATTATTGCCGAATTGAAAAATAGAAATTTTCGTGTGGAAGTTCAAGAGGCTCCCTATGAGTTTCAAAAAGGTGGAAATAAGATGCTGCGAGTTAGGGGACAAATGTAACTTACCGGGCGAATGGAATTCGCGGCTATACAAACCATGTCCGCCTCCGCGGACTCAAAGACAATAGTTACTATATTCATATACCCAGGTCAAAATGCTCAGCAGCGCAGCCTTAAGGAAAACAGGGACAGGGTGGGAATTTGTCAGCGAAGAGGCTTTAGAGGATTTTGTCGAAGCTCATCTGGAGAGTTTGCTAGGCTTGACAGTCATCAAGCGACAATTCACTATCAACGAACAAAGATGCGACATCATCGCAGTTGATGACAATAAAAGTTTAGCAGTGCTGGAGTTGAAAAATGGTGAAGATCGATATATCGTCCAGCAGTTAACTCGTTATTATCATGCTTTGCTAGAGAGCAAACCTTTTGCCAACCAAGTAAACTACGATCCCCCTGTTCGTTTAGTCGCGATTGCGCCTATTTTTCACAGGGATAGTTTTACTGATAGGAAGTACAATCATCTACTTTTACAGTTTTTAGAATTTGCGATAGTTCCTGAGGGGGATAATTTATATCTCCATTTGAAAGATGTAGATACTGGGCATACTTCACAACTAGAGATTACATATCAAGAAATAGAAAGTACGGATAATATACGGAGTCCACCCAGAGAGTTTCGGAATCTACTCAAGAAGTTTATTGATGATGAACAGCAGGTAATCTGGAGAATTCGGGAGAAGATTCTCAGATTTGACACCCGTATACAAGAAATAATTTGCTCTAAAAGCATTAGCTATGGTAAAGGTAAAAGTAAACTATGCGCTCAGATTTGTGTAGATAGAAGAGCTGGGGAAGGTTATATTAGACCAGCACTCATGTTATGGCTACCTCTTTCCCCTTGGATCGATAACTGTAACAGGGTTGGGAGAATGGCAATTTATAACCGAAAGAGGAATGATGCTTTATCCCTGAGCAAAATAGATGAGTATTCTTATCTTCGCCACTGGCCGGTGGGTTCTCGTTATTCTGCTTCTGATTCGCAAGTTCTGACCTGGGATTTAAAACACTATGTAACTGAGATAAGTCAGCAAAATAAAGAATCTAATCCTCTGGATTATTTGGTAAATTTATCCTTGGAAAAATGGCGGGAAACACTTTAAGGTAAAAAATCATATAGCACCCATAATTTCTTGCCAAAATCACCATCCATCTGCGTCTATCTGCGTGCATCAGCGGTTAAAAACTTATATCAATAGCTTGACAAAAAATCAAAATTACCTAATTTTGATATAAATGGACTTACGCATGGGTGGCCAGAAACCGGGTTTTTCCCGAAAATGCTGCGCTGTAGTCCACAGATTAAATAAAAAACCCGGTTTCTTCGATCGCGTGGTGCGTAAGTCTAGATTATATTACATATAGAAACCAAAACATAAAATTCTCATGCCGCAAACAGTCTGGATCGCACGCCACGGAAACCGCATCGACTTCGTAAACCCCGACTGGTTTCTCACCGCAGAACACCGCTACGATCCCCATCTTTCCGAAGACGGTCACATTCAAGCCAAACAACTCGCCAATCGCCTCAAAGGTGAAGGAATTTCTCACATTTTCGCTTCCCCTTTTCTGCGAACTGTCCAAACAGCAAATCACGTTGCCGAAGCTCTCGATTTGTCAATTAAACTAGAGTGGGGAATCTGCGAATGGCTGAATTCTGACTGGATGACAGAAATGCCGGAAACTGAATCTGTCGAGGATTTGTGTCGGCGTTTTCCCAGGATAGATGCTTCCTACAAAGGCGGTATTGCTAATTATCCCGAAACAGGGGAAGCTTGTCTCAAAAGGGCGGGGGAAACTGCTAAACGCCTCGCTGCTGAGTTTCCCGAGGATATGTTATTAGTAGGTCACGGTGCGTCGGTTTTGGGAAGTGCGATCGGGCTGGTGGGCGATGCAGAAACTGAAATTAATGCTTCTTTGTGCTGTTTGGTGAAAGTGGTGCGGGACGGGGGCGAATGGTCGATCGCACTTAATGGCGATACTTCTCACCTCACGGACACTGAAACCGTTGTCCGCTTTAATTAAAGTTGAGATTCGTGCAAAAAATTGCATTATATGGTATGTGTACGGATTGTGCAGTACACGCCCTGCGTTAATCTCGTCTGTGAAAATCTGAGTGCTATCATTTAATGTCGATCGCACATTTTAAATCAAAAATCTTAAATAGGTATGGCAGGACACAGTAAGTGGGCGAATATTAAACGCCAAAAAGCTAGAGTTGATGCTGTTAAAGGCAAGGTTTTTGCCCGAATATCTCGCGAAATTATTGTCGCCGCCCGCAGCGGAGTTCCCGATCCCGCTGGCAATTTTCAACTGCGGACAGCTATTGAAAAAGCCAAGGCGGCGAGTATTCCTAATGAAAACATAGAAAGGGCGATCGCCAAAGGTGCCGGTTTAGCCGGAGGTAGTTCCGAATTAGAAGCCATTCGCTACGAAGGTTACGGCGTTGGCGGAGTGGCGATTCTGATTGAAGCGCTGACAGACAACCGCAACCGCGCGGCGGCTGACTTGCGAGAAGCTTTTAGTAAAAATGGTGGCAACTTGGGCGAAACTGGTTGTGTGGGGTGGATGTTCGACCACAAAGGAGTTTGTACAGTACGCGGCCCCATTGATGAGGAACAATTGTTTGAAGCATCCCTAGAAGCCGAAGCCGAATCCTACGATTTGATATCAATTGATGAGGATACTGAAGGTGCAGAAGTTTTTACAAGTGTGCCTAATTTGGAAAAACTGGCTGATGTTTTGAAACAAACAGGTTTTGCAGTTTTACAGTCAGAGACTCGCTGGATTCCGAGCAATACAGTGGAGATAGACACTCCTGAAAAAGCTCGATCGCTCCTTAAGTTAATGGACGCCTTGGAAGATTTGGACGACGTGCAAAGTGTGACCGCTAATTTTGAAATGACCGATGAATTGATGTCCTCAATTATGATTTAAAATCCCAAGGTTCGTAGTCAGGACTTTAGTCCGCATCAGGTTCATAGCAAAATTTGAAGGTTACTAGAACAATTACGGCTTTGTCGGAGTATGAAAGTTCGATCGCGAATTATCTGGGAGAAGCAGTCCAGTACCGGATGGGCGATCGGATGCAGTAAGGGGGATTTGTGCGATCGTTTGTCAAGTAGTAAGTTGATATATTGCGGGTCGGTATTTTGGTTCGGGAATGGGTTTTCCCGCAGTTGTTGCAGCTTCCAGCCATGCTGTTTTAGCAATCTGTACTTCCTGCAAAGCTAATTCTGGGGTTTCCCCAAAAGCGGAACAGTATTTTAAGTCGGGAATATCGGCAATATAGCCTTCATCTTCGTTGCTGTAAAAAATATTGATGTGATAGTCTTTCATGGTTGATCATCCTCTATTGTGAGAGCGTATTCCTCGATTATCGCTAAGAATTGACGGACTTGATAGGGTGTCACCTCGCCTTTCTTATTTTGAATGTTAACAATTTCTGGCACTTCAGGATGATTGAATATGTGATGGCTGCCACTGACTCTCGCCAGACTAAAGCCAAAGGCTTCAATCAGTGTCACCATTTCATTAAACTTGATGTTTTTTGACCCAGATAGCACCTTTTCTAAAATTTTACGCTTTTTCATCGCTCGCTCTTGATTGTACCTGGAATTTTAGGGTTTATTGATGCTGCTTGCAATCATAACATTCTTAATCTTGAACTATATCGTGTATTCGTGCTTCGTAAAATCCTTCCTCTTGAAGAAATTGAGTTAATTCCTTAAGTCCTTGGCGACGCTTGACTTTTCGCTGTTCTTGATAAATGATTAAATCCTTCAATTGAATTCGCCGATGGGAACCTACTTTGACACAAGAAATTGCTCCTTCATCTAGCAACTTGACAAGAAATGGTCGCGATACATTCAGGATATCGGCAGCTTGCTGCGTCGTCAGTTCGCGATTGTGAAGAATATCAAGCAAATATAGGGAAAACAAAAGACAAGCATTAAGTAGAACAGCAACTTTAGCCATATTAAAAAGTGAATTAATCCTATTCCTCGTATAAACCAGCTTCCTCAGTCATCTCGATTAGCTGGTTTAATAGTTTACGGCGCTTTCTGTCTCGCTGTTCTTGATAAATGATTAAATCCTTAAATCGAATCCTCCGATCGGAACCTACTTTGATATAAGGAATTGCTTCTTCATCTAGCAACTTGACTAGAAAAGGTCGCGATACATTTAGGATATTAGCAGCTTGTTGTGTTGTTAATTCGCGATTGTGACGAACGATCGAAACAGCCCGATTAGATGCCATCGCCTGCACAGCTTGATGCAGGATGTTGCAGACTGATTCGGGAAGGAGAATCTCTTCTCCGTTACTGGTGACTAATTTTGGCTGTGCGGATTCTCGGCTGAGTATCTGTGCTAATTGTGCTATAGATTCTTGTTCTTTTTCTGGAGGCAAAACAGACTCTGGCGATGCTTTTTGCTTTAACATAGCAAGATGTATTTTGATTGTTTTCTTGACGATAACACTTTTCACGGCGTAAACGCAATATCCGAAATAATCAAAATATTCAAACAGCCTGAAATAATCGTTCTAGCTTCTTAGTTACGGGCAATGGTTTACCTTCAGCTTGACAACTCTCAATTAGTAACTCCAGTACCTCTCGTGCATTGTAGATAGCTTCTTCATAAGAATCTCCGTGAGTTACCGGCTGCATTACATCCTCAAATTCAGGCAAAAATACGACAAAGCATCGATCGCCTTCCGACCATTGGATAACAACTGTATATTTCATGGTTCTGTCTCCTCTGCTTCGATTTGGCCAATTTTCCTCAATTATTTCGTTTTACGCTATCTGTAATCGTTTCCCCAACGTCTGAGGTTCTGGTAGAGGTTTGCCATCTTCTTGATAGAGTTCAATCAATGTTTCTAACAATTCTTGTCCGTGTTTTGCCGCTTCTTCGTAAGTGTGTCCGTGAGTGCAAGGCTGCATGACATCGGTAAACTCAGGTAAGCTGACAACAAAAAGTTGATCCTCTTTTGACCACTGGATAATGAGACTATAATTGCTATTCATTTGGAACCCTTTATAGGCGAATAGAGAAGAATGCCAGCTAATGAGGTTTAGGATATTGTAGCCGATCGCCCAAACGACAAAAACCGAGTTGATTTAAGAAACCGGGTTTTTACCAAATCTGCGGGCTACAACAAAGTATTTTCGTAAAAAACCCGGTTTCTGGACTTCCTGACTCTTGCATCCCCACACAGATGTACAATGGTGAGACCGAATTCCCCAACGACCACCGTGATTGACCGCTACACTCTGCCCGAAATGGGCAACATCTGGACTGAAACCGCCAAACTCAAAAGCTGGCTACAAGTAGAAATTGCTGTCTGCGAAGCTCAAGCCGAACTCGGCTACATCCCCGCCGCCGCAGTCGAAGAAATTAAAGCTAAGGCTAATTTTGACCCCAAACGAGTCCTCGAAATTGAAGAGGAAGTTCGCCATGACATGATTGCTTTCTTGACAAATGTCAACGAATATGTAGGCGATGCCGGCCGCTACATTCACCTCGGTTTAACCAGTTCCGATGTGCTCGATACTGCTTTGGCGCTGCAATTAGTCGCCAGCGTCAATATCTTGTTAGAACGTGTCGAAGATTTGAGCCAAGCTATTCGCTATCAGGCCCAACAACACCGCAATACTGTGATGGTTGGCCGATCGCACGGAATTCACGCCGAACCCATCACCTTTGGCTTTAAACTAGCAGGATGGCTGGCTGAAGTCCTTCGCAACCGCGCCCGATTGGTGAATTTGCGATCGTCGATCGCAGTTGGCAAAATCTCCGGTGCAGTCGGAACCTATGCTAATATCGATCCGCGCATCGAAGCGATCGCCTGTCAAAACCTCGGACTCGAACCCGATTGTGCATCGACTCAAGTCATTTCGCGCGATCGACACGCCGAATACGTCCAAACCTTAGCATTGTTAGCCGCATCGATCGAACGTTTTGCAGTCGAAATTCGCAACCTGCAACGCACCGACGTGCTCGAAGTCGAAGAATTCTTCTCCAAAGGGCAAAAAGGCTCATCCGCCATGCCCCACAAACGCAACCCGATTCGATCGGAAAGACTCACAGGGATGGCGAGAATTGTCCGCGCCAACGCCGTCGCAGCCTTAGAAAATGTGGCGCTTTGGCACGAAAGAGACATTTCTCACAGTTCCGTAGAACGGATGATTTTGCCCGACAGTTCTACAGTAACTCACTTCATGTTAGTGGAAACCACAGACTTAGTAAAACACCTGCTAGTCTATCCCGAAAATATGAAGCGAAACATGAATCTTTACGGCGGAGTTATCTTCAGTCAGCGCGTGATGCTAGCCTTGGTAGAAAAAGGAATGAACCGTGAAGAAGCATACAAAGTTGTGCAATCTTGCGCTCACGAAGCTTGGAACAAATCTGAAGGCAATTTCTATAATTTGATTGCTAAGGACGATCGCGTTACTGCTAAGATGACGAGCAAGGAAATTGATGATTGTTTCGATCCGCAGTATCAATTGAGGCACTTAGATTTAGTATATCAGCGGTTGGGAATTTAAAATTTTTTTGAATTTCCGACTTTGGATAGGCCCAACTTGCCCACCAAGTTTCTCTGCGATATATTGTACCAAATTCGGTTTTGAGATCCCCTTGATTCTTCAGTCCGCGGAGGCGGACTTTGTATGTGTAGAAGCGATTTCAATCGCCGATTCAATCGCCGATCG
>NZ_JAEQDD010000060.1:93654-116086 GCF_020737885.1 Microcoleus sp. PH2017_34_RAT_O_A
CGGAGGCGGACTTTGTATGTGTAGAAGCGATTTCAATCGCCGATTCAATCGCCGATCGATGGAGGGTAACGAACCCGAATTTGGTATTACCAATCCTCATGGGGTAAGGACATAAATTGCATCTTTGCCAAGACAGGATCTAGTTCGGATGACTCTTCAGAATAGACTTGATTTAGTTTGCTCAAAATTCGATCGCGGTTATGTCGCCTTACATAAGCCTGCAATGCTTTTGTATAAAGCTCACTGCGTGATAATCCTAACTGATTAGCCAAAGCCTCGGCTTCTTCAAAAACTAAATCTGGAAGTGAAATTGCAGTTTTCATAGTTTCCCCTGCTATCACGGTGACATCATAATATTGATTATACCACAGAAGAACGACCTCAATCTACTCTTTAAGACTTGCCATCAGAACAGCTATGAAATTTAATCGTTTTGGAAAATACCCGATCGCATTTATGTTAGTGTTGCTATGTGCGATCGGTCTGCACCATCCCATATTTGTCCGCGCAACGGAGTCGCCACAAGTGCAAATTACTCAACCAGAATCAAACCAGATCGCACCTGAAAGCGTTTTCATGAGTCAACTTCCCAGTTGGGCGCGGCTGGTTGACATCCGCACCGTCAATCGCAACATTCGACTCGATATCCGCTACGCCACTACTAACAATTTCTTGAAACGAAAACTTTATACAGTAGCAAAATGTGCTTTGAGAAGTTCTGTTGCTCAAAAATTAGCCCTAGTTCAAACAGATTTAGAAAAAATCGGATTGGGTTTGAAAGTTTACGATTGCTACAGGCCTTTTTCTGTGACTAAGCAAATGTGGGAGTTTTTGCCAGATCCGAATTATGTGGCTAATCCTGCTAGGGGTTCGCGACACAATCGCGGTGCGGCAGTGGATTTGACTTTAGTCGATCGCACTGGCAAAGAATTAGAGATGCCCACACCTTACGATGATTTTACCAAAAAAGCTCACAGAGATTACAACGGTGGCAGCGCTCAATCTCGGAAAAATCGTCAAACGCTTGAAGATGCGATGAAAAAACAGGGTTTTATTGGGATTACCACAGAATGGTGGCACTTTGATTCGGAAGATTGGCAGAAATTTGCGATTTTAGATGTGTCGCTTTCTGAAATTCCTTAATTAGCTAAGACGGCGGTTAAAACCGCGTCTACACAAACTAAGACGGCGGTTAAAACCGCGTCTACACAAAGGAAGTCCGCCTCCGCGGACTGAAGAAAATAAGGTAATTTTAACCGCCCACTCTTCAACCCGCTCCCGTCGGGTTTTGTCTGTATAGACGCGGTTTCAACCGCCCGGTATTCTTGGGAATTTATCGGACTCGCACATAAAATTCGTATTCATAGCCACGGAAATTTGAGTCTAGTTGAAATGTGTAATTTCCAGTAACAGGGATTTTGCCCGTCCACTCAGTTTTCTTGCCTTGTGTATTCGGATCTTCTACTAAAAGTTTGCCACTAGGAGTGATAATTTGTGGGAAAACATCTTTCCGATTCTTAACAGTCATTGTTTGATTTTTAGCAGCCCGAATCTTGTAAGAATGAGTTCCACCGCCGATAATTCGACCTTTGACTATCGCTTCATCTCCCCCAGTCAAAAAATTAATCTGCTGGTTGACATTAGAACAACTGCTTTCGGTGCGATTTTTGGCAATCCAACCGGGCGGTTCGGTAATTCGCAGCCAACCATTTTGTTCTTCTGCGATGGAAACAAAGGTATTATTTTTCAGTTTTCCTACTATTTTGCTGTCGCTTACTTGCGGGTGCGATCGCACATTCAGCGGTGGATTCGGATCGCTAACTACAGCCATACTGATTTTACAGCCGGAATTGGGCGGTGTGACAACTACTGGCGCACCTTTTTGCTGCGAGACTCCAGCGATTAGCGGTGGTTGAAGTGCGGCGCTTTTGGCTGGCTGAGGTTGAGATTTCGGGGCTTCCGCAGGCTGGGTTTCTACTTGCAGAGGTTCTGCCGGTTCAGATTCCGGGTTGTTCGCCGGAACGAGTGAAATCTCGTTTCTGACTGCTGCTGGGGATTCTGGAAGGGCTACATTGGATTGTTGAATCGCACCCGACTGTATAGTTGCAGCAGCTACACCCACGGCTGTGGCTAGCCCTGCTAAGCCTGTAATGATGATTTGAGTAGAAGTAAATGGCATAAAAACCTCCTCTGTATTTATACTGATATTTTTTGTTGCGGAATTGACGCGATCGCCAGTCAAGTTATAGGAAAAATACGTAATTAGGCGGATTTATCAAGATTTTTCCGGGAAATTCGGGGCAACCACCATTGGATTTATAGTGAAAATACTTAATCAGGGCTCATGTTTCCGGATGAGTTCCTAAAATTTAACATTCATGATTGTCACAATAATTTTAGTCCGTCTATACTTGACACCTGTGGTGATGCTACTGTTGCTCTGAGCCAATTGTGCTCAAATCTAGCAACGTAAGCATCCAGCGCGAGGTGCAGTAGACCTCTTGCAAAAGTCCTTTTAATCAAATTTTGGGACGGGCTAGAAGCCCATCCCACAAGAAAAAAGATTTTTGTGGGATGGCTTTGAGCAGCGTCCTAACTATTTTTGCAAGAAGTCTAGTTTATTAGTTGTCATGTCAAGATTTATTCCTTTCCAATTACAACCACCTCGCGATCGACTGCTTTCGGAGGTGAAGCAGGAAGCCGAAGCCGGCCGATCGCAATCCTTGCATACTGCTGTGCTGGCTAACCTCAGCCAAGATTCGCAGCCTGTCGGTGTTAGCCGCTGTTGGGATGTGGAAGTGAAAGCGGGAAATCGTCCAAGTTTTCGGCTTCCAGCCAAAGCTAGCATTTCTCAAGTGTTCGATCGCACCAACGGCAAATTAGTCATTTTGGGAGCGACGGGTGCCGGCAAAACCACGACGCTGCTAGAATTGGCTCTGGTGTTAGTTTCGCGCGCCGAACAAGATCCTAATTTACCAATACCCGTGCTGTTTGAACTGAGATCGTGGAAAGCAGAATCTGGGGCGATCGCAGATTGGTTAATTGTTCAGCTTCAGTACAAATATAGTATCCCTGCGGCTGTCGGCAAAAAATGGCTGGCCGAACAAAAATTGCTACCTCTCCTCGACGGTTTGGACGAAGTAGAAATCCACCGCCAAGATAGCTGCATTCAAGCAATCAATCAGTTTCTTGAAAGCGAATTTCAACCCAAACATTTAGTCGCGTGCAGCAGTTTTGAAGCTTACAAAAACTGCCAGAGTAGATTTAAACTGCAAGCAGCAGTTTTGCTGAAACCTCTGAGCGAAACTCAAATTCAAAATTATCTCCTAGAAGCCAGAAGCCGCGAACTTTGGTACAGCATAGAGAAGGAGCCGGAGTTGTTAAAATTAGCAAAAGCTCCCTTATTATTGAGCATGATGGCTTTGGCTTACGATGATATTTTAATTGAATCTTGGAAGCGGATCACTTCCACAGAAGAACAGCGCAAATATCTGTTAACTGCTTACATCCGCCACCAAATGACTGGGGAAGTCAAGCAGTATCCCAGAAATAAGGAACTGCGGCCAGAACAAATTCGCCGCTGGCTGGGATGGTTGGCGAGAAAGATGGAACAGCAAGGAATTCAAGAATTTTACCTCGATCGCATCTCGTCGAGTTGGCTGCAAACAGGCGAGGAACAGCGCAAGTATCAGTTTGGAGTTAAGCTGTTGGGCGGGCTGATTTGGGTAATTTTGGGAGTAATCGCCACCCTAGTCTCCGGCTCGATTTGGGGGTTGATTGCGGGTGCTGCGGCTGCGGTAATTAGTGCTGTGTTGCCACCAATTCCGGCGATTGATAGTTTGATATTGCGCCTCGTGCTGTGGTCTAGCGGTCATATTCCTTGGGATTACCAGCGTTTTCTGGATGCTGCGGGCGATCGACTGTTGCTGCAAAAAACGGGCGATCGACGTTATCGATTTATTCACGATTTGTTGCAGAAGCATTTTGCTGAGATATAAATGTAGTAGCTTGACAAAAACAAATATAATAGATGTAACTGTGAAGGAGAGCTAAATACCCGAGCGCTAAATATTCGACAAGCAAAAGGAAACTAAAACTTAATGACTGTAAAATTCATTCTGAGTGAATACGTCGATCGAGCAATGACTGAGGCTATGTATGACAAACTTGAAGATCGTAGCTTTGTCGGCAAAATTCCTGTTTGCAAGGGAGTCATCGCCTTTGGCTCAACTTTAAAAGAGTGTCAAAATGAGTTGCGATCCACTTTGGAAGACTGGATTTTGCTAGGGTTAAAATTGCGACATCGTTTGCCCGTAATTGACAATATTGATTTAAATCAGGAGCCTAGCCTTGAGCCGTTGGACACCTTGTAAGCGTCGAGAATTTATCCAGAAATTACAAGAGCTAGGCTTAGCTGGCCCTTTTTCTGGAAGCAAGCACCAGTTTATGATTTATCATGAGTATCGCTTAACTATTCCTTCTAATGACGAGTATTCTGTTCCTCAGTTACGGATGATGATTCGAGAGGTTGAGGAGATTATAGATAGGCAAATTACTTTAGAACAATGGAATAGCTTGTGAACTAGCACACACTAATCCTAATCAAAAAAAAAATATGGTATTTTTGCCATCTTAAATACCTGTTCCGCAGTAAATTCTAGTCCATCAAAAAGTGGATCTTTTAATAGCGTATCTCCCATATAAGTCTGCGGTGCTGCATCGGGGTAAAAAACTGTAATACTTCTAGCCTTGCTATCAACTACCCAAACCCGCAATACCTTAGCATCCAAATAATTTCTCGCTTTCGCAGCTAACTGACCGAAAGTTTGTTCTGGTGAAATAATTTCTATGACTAATTCCGGGACGACAGGACAGGCTTCATCTTGATTCCAGTCTGGAGATAAGCGTTCTTGACATACTCCCCGGCGTAAACGCACTCTTGATTCTAAGGTCAAACAGCAATTGCAGGCAAAACCTGTCTAACATAGCCTAACTTAGCGGTCGATGCCCCAACCGCACAAATATTTTTAGCAGCATTTTCATCTCGTCCATTCACAGATTGACAAGATGGACAACGCCATTCTCTTACCGATAAATCTAGACTTTCTAAAACATGACCACAGGCAGAACAGGTTTTGCTAGATGGATACCATCTATCTATAAAAACGATCGCTTTTCCTTTTTTCTGAGCCACCCATTCTAAAATCTGGAGAAACTCTCCAAAGGCTAAGTCTGATATTTTCCTGCCCCAAAGACGTTGCATTCCTTTCAAGTTCAAGGTCTCAAAACACAAAATGTCAAATCTATCTGTGAGGTGATGGGCTAGTTTCCAGAACCAGTCAGTACGACGATTTGAAACATCTTCATACTGACGAACTAAGTTCTTTCTAGCTTTCTCTCGATGATTTGACCCTTTAACTTTTCTTGAATGTTGGCGACTGGCTTGCTTGAGCTTGTTTAGGGATTGCTTGAGGAATTGAGGGGATTCAATTTGGGTTCCATCGGAAATAGTCAGGAAGGTTTTTAAGCCAAAATCAAATCCAGCAATTCTACTCGTCTCGGATTTGATTTTGGGTTCTCTTATTTCTGGGTCCACAACCACCATCATAAAGAGTTCACCTAGAGGCGATCGCTTGATAGTTAAGGTTTTAACGGTTCCTTCTATTTCCCTGGAATTCCAATACTGATAAACCTGATTTCCAATCCTAACTCTGTTGCCTAAGAGAAATTTGTATCCGGCTTGCTTTAGAGTAAAAGATTTGTATCTTCTAACTTTCTTGAATCCCGGCGGTCTTACTCCCTTTTTATTGTGCTTAAAGAATAGTTGATAGGCTTTCTCGATGCGTTGACAGATATCCTGAACGGCCTGAGAGCCTAGTCGTTGCCAGAAAGGTTTACGCTTCCGTAGTTTAGCTATATGAGCTTGAAGTTTAGAGCAGTTTAAGTGTTTTCCCCACATTCTGTAGTACCTTTTATGTAGGGCAATACAGTGGTTATAGATCACTCCGGCGGCGTTAATTGACCGCTTGAGAAATCTATTCCGCTTATGTTGATACAGCTTAAACTTCAGGGTTTTCATGTTGGCATTTTATCGCGGATTCAGGAGAATCCCAAGAAAAATTAAGAAAAGTTAAGAAAAAGCCGTCCTAGAAGGACGGGGCTTTAGACCCAATTTCTCGGTAAGAAACATATAAAAAATCTGGGACTGGAACCCAATCTCGCCCCATTCTGGTTAATTTAACTGCCCATTCTACACCAATTTCTCCCCGTTCTTCACCCCACTGTTCGAGAATTTTTATCAGGCTTCTGGTGAGGCGAGAATGAAATTTTTTCGGTGACATCTTCGGTACTGCTTGATTGTCAACAAGTTCGTAGGTTATATCTCCTTCTCCTTCGGGGAGACTGAGAAACTCTTCCAGAGTTAGTTCAGTTTTTGTCTGGAACATAATATTCCTCTGCTGTGAGCGGGGGAATTCCCGCCTGTCTAGTTAACTTAAATATTGATTGACATAATACAAATATTATGATATATGTTGGCCAAATCTCCAGTCTTAACTGCCAAATGTACGATCGCATCCTCACCGACACCCCCAAAAGGTTAAGATTCTAATCTGACCTCCTGCAATCATTGCTTCACCTCCTATGGCAGAAACCCTATTGTTCAACGCCCTCCGCGAGGCGCTAGACGAAGAAATGGCCCGCGACTCCTCTGTATTCGTACTCGGCGAAGACGTAGGTCAATACGGTGGTTCCTATAAAGTCACCAAAGACCTCTACGAAAAATATGGCGAGCTCCGAGTCCTCGATACCCCGATCGCCGAAAATAGCTTTACAGGCATGGCAGTAGGCGCAGCAATGACGGGATTGCGGCCGATCATCGAAGGCATGAACATGGGCTTTTTGCTCCTCGCCTTCAACCAAATCTCCAACAACGCCGGAATGCTGCGCTACACCTCCGGCGGCAACTTCAAAATGCCGATGGTAATTCGCGGCCCAGGCGGCGTGGGCAGACAACTCGGCGCCGAACACTCCCAGCGGTTAGAAGCCTATTTCCAAGCAGTACCGGGTTTGAAAATTGTCGCCTGTTCGACTCCCTACAACGCCAAAGGACTCTTAAAATCAGCAATCCGCGACGATAACCCGGTACTGTTTTTCGAGCACGTTTTGCTTTACAACCTTAAGGAAAATTTGCCAGACACAGAATATTTAGTGCCGTTAGATAAAGCGGAAATTGTGCGATCGGGCAAAGATGTCACCATCTTGACATATTCGCGGATGCGCCACCACGTCCTGCAAGCCTTGCCGGCACTCATGAAAGAAGGTTTCGATCCAGAAGTAATCGACCTAATTTCTCTCAAACCCCTCGACATGGACACCATCGGCGAATCTATTCGCAAAACTCACAAAGTAATTATTGTAGAGGAGTGCATGAAAACCGGAGGCATCGGCGCTGAATTAATTGCCTCAATTTGCGATCGATATTTTGACGAACTTGACGCACCAGTTTTGCGGCTGTCTTCACAAGATATTCCCACACCTTACAACGGTAATTTGGAAAGATTGACAATTGTCCAGCCAAACCAAATTGTCGAAGCTGTCCAAAAAATGGTAGGTTTGCGAGTATAAATAGTCAGTTGACAGTTGATAGTTGACAGTTGATAGTTGACAGTTGATAGCTGCCCTTACCAATTACCAATTGCGAATTACCAATTACCACTGCCAACTAATTACTGTCCCTGGTAAACTGCCAACTACCTCAACCGTGCAGGAATCCACAGTCTCACCAACTGTCAACTGTCAACTGTCAACTACTATAAGTATGCAAAAACAACGTTCATTATTAGCCCTAATTTTTGTTTTGATCGTAGCCGCTATTACTGTGATAGCAACAATTCCGACGCGGCTGGGATTAGACTTGCAAGGAGGATCGCAACTCACAATTCAGGTGAAAACTACCAAAGATATCCCGAAAATTGAAGAGCGGGATCTAGAAGCAGTGAGGCGAATTATCGAAAACCGAGTTAATGGTTTGGGAGTCTCCGAATCAGTTGTACAAACCGTAGGCAGCGATCAAATTCTGGTTCAGTTGCCTGGAGTAAGCGATCCGCAACAAGCGGAACGGGTACTCGGCGGTACGGCACAGCTAGATTTTCGGCGCGAGACACCGCAAGAAGGAGCTTTTTTGAAGGTTAGGAAAGAGGAACTTGCTGGAATGCTGGGAAAGCAGCAGGAGTTGCAGGCAAAAGGAGATGCTAAGGCGATCGCAGACAACCAAGCTGCGATCGACAAAAAGAATCAGGACATTAAACAGCTTACCGCCAACCTTTACGAACGTACCGAGATCACCGGCAAAAACCTCAAAGATGCTTTCGCCACATCCAATTCCTTAGGCAACACCTATGCTGTAGCGCTACGGTTCGATACTGAGGGGGCCCAAAAGTTTGCCGAATTGACCAAAAGCATTGCTGGTACAAACCTCACCCTAGGCATTTTTGTAGATAACGAACTCATTAGTGCTGCGACTGTTAGCGATCAGTACAAACAAACAGGTATCACAGGCGGTAATGTCGAAATTTCGGGCAACTTTACAGCACAGAAGGCTAATGACTTGGCGGTGCAATTGCGCGGCGGTGCTTTGCCCGTGCCTGTCGTAATTATTGAAAACCGCACAGTAGGTGCCAGCTTGGGACGAGACAGCATTCAAAGCAGTATTAATGCAGGCATCGGTGGCTTGACTTTAGTCTTGATTTTCATGGTTGGCTACTATCGACTCCCCGGCGTAATTGCCAATATTGCTCTGTTAATTTATGCTTTGTTAACTTGGGCCGCTTTCGTGCTGTTGGGGGTGACATTAACGTTGCCAGGAATTGCTGGTTTTGTGCTCAGCATCGGGATGGCCGTGGATGCTAACGTGTTGATTTTTGAGCGCACGCGGGAAGAGTTGCGGGCGGGGAAGACGCTTTATCGATCGGTAGAATCAGGTTTTTACCGCGCTTTTTCCAGCATTTTAGACGGCAACGTAACTACACTGATTGCTTGTGCTGCTTTGTTCTGGTTGGGGGCTGGTTTAGTCAAAGGGTTTGCTGTAACGCTGGCCTTGGGCGTCGCAGTGAGTATGTTTACTGCTCTTACTTGCAGTCGCACTCTAATGTTGGTAGTCTTGGGCTTTCCCAAATTACGCAAACCCGAGTGGTTTTGTCCCGGTTTGTCGAAAACAGTTAATAGCTAATAGCTAGTAGGTAATGGGTAATGGGTAATTGGTAATCGATAAGATTGGCTAAGTAAAAATTGCTAAAAATCAGTTGTAAATTAATTCGCAATTCGCAATTACCAATTTCCAACTCGCAATTACCGATTACCGATTACCGATTACCGATTCCCAATTCCCAATTCCCAATTCCCGCGAAATTATGCAATTCAGTGTTATCAAACAGCGATCGATCTGGTGGAGTCTTTCCGCCGCTATAATCCTTGCAGGTATAGTGTCGATGGCGATTTCTTGGACTCGTCCCGACATCCGCGCACCGCTGCGCCCCAGTTTGGACTTTATCGGCGGCACTCGGCTGCAATTTGAACTCGACTGCACGAAACCGGAAAATTGTAAACCCATCGATATTGCTGCTGTCCGCCAAGTCCTCGACACCCAAGGTTTGGCCGGCAGCAGCATTCAAGTTATCGGCAAAGAACAGCGCGGTTTGTCCCTGCGGACTAAAACTTTGGATGTCGAACAGCGGACTAAGTTGCAAACAGCTTTGAGCGATAAAATAGGCGCTTTTGCTCCTCAATCTATTCAAATTGATACGGTTGGCCCTACTCTCGGCAAACAGTTATTTACTTCCGGCTTGCTAGCTTTGTTCCTTTCTTTTGCTGGCATTACTCTTTATCTGACGTTCCGGTTTCAGTTAGATTATGCCTTTTTTGCTTTTGTTGCTTTGTTTCACGATGTCTTAATTACCCTGGGCATTTTCTCAATGTTGGGTTTGGCTATAGGAGTGGAAGTTGACAGTTTATTTGTGGTTGCGCTCTTGACAATTATCGGTTTTTCTGTTAACGATACAGTGGTAATTTACGATCGCGTGCGGGAAGTAATCAAGCTAAATCCCGGACAGTCGATCGATCAAATTGTCGATGATGCCGTCATGCAGACTCTGGGAAGGTCAATTAACACGACCATGACGACGCTGCTGACCTTGTTTTCCATCTTTTTGTTTGGCGGCGAAACCCTCAAATACTTTGCTTTAGCCTTGATTGTCGGCTTTATTGCTGGTGCATATTCCAGTATTTTCATTGCTAGCACGCTGCTAGCTTGGTGGCGCAGTCGTACAGGCAAATCCATCGCCGTCCCCGCAGAAGGAATTAACCCATCAGAAGAAGTTTAACGATTGTTGGTCATCAGTCATTAGCGATCGAGCTGTTGACTGGTGTTATTGTAACCGCGCCAAGACGGTTAGGACGTTCTCGCGTTGCAATTTCCCCATGCGGTCGATTGCAACTTCGGTCTTCCTTCTTCCTTCTTCCTTCTTCCTTCTTCCTTCTGCCATGACTAATGACCCAAATTTTCAAATTGAAGTCCAAAGGCTTCACAAACTAACAGTTTACGGCCGCTGGTTAACTGTGATATTGCTGTGGATTAGCGTCGGTTCTTTGAGCATTTGGAGTTTGCGTCACGAAATCGATTTGTGGTTAGAAAACTTTACTTGGGCGGCGGTGCGCTACGGTTTATATTTTCACCGCTGGCCCACTCTCGGTTTGGGTATATGTTTGGCGATGACTTTAGCAGTGCTAACTTGGCACAGTCGCAACATTGTGCGAGGATTGCCCCTGCGGGAAAAACAGGGTTTGGAACAACAAGTGCGCCGCATTCGCCAACAGGGGCCGAGTCATGTTTTGTGGAAGTGGGTTTGCAAAGGTAGTCCGTAGTCAGTTGACAGTTGACAGTTGACAGTTGACAGTTGACAGTTGACAGTTGTCATGAGTGCTGTCCCCGCTCGCTTTCGAGCTAGTGCTGTCCCCGATCGCGAACAGCAGTCATCAGGCAAACCGAGGTAACATATGTGGTGGGGAAAACTGTTGAAGTGGAATCTCGATCGCAAATTCAGTTCCTTTTTCCGGTTCGGAAAAGCACTTCAATTCGCCACCGTGCTGATTGACAACAATTTCATAGCTAATTGACAATCCCAAGCCCGTTCCTTTGCCCACAGGCTTTGTGGTAAAGAAAGGGTCAAACAACCGCTTCCGAACATCTTCTGTCATCCCCGGGCCGTTGTCAGAAATCTTAATTATTACCTTTTTGCCCTCGACTAACTCCGTGCGAATCAGAATCGCAGGCATCAGATGGCTAGAATTAGAAATTGAAGATTGAGTGTTTGTACGGGAATTATTTTGATCGCCTGCTTGCGAATTTTTCTGGGTTTTCCCATCGACATTTTCGTGTTTGTTCCACTCAACAAGAGCGTAAATGGCATTAACCAAAATATTCATAAATACCTGATTTAGCTGTCCGGGATAGCACTGCACCAGCGGCAATTTGCTATATTCTTTGTGAATTGCGATCGCCTCCAGTCCTGGTTTCCCTTTAAGCTGGCTTTGCAAAAGCATAATTGTGTTGTTGATACCGTCGTGAATGTTGACCTGCTTCATTTGGGCTTCGTCTAACCTGCAAAAATTCCGCAGCGACAAAACGATATCGCGCACCCTTTCTGCACCTTGCTGCATTGAATCAAACACTTTGGGTAAGTCTTCCAGCAAATAATCGAGTTCGATGTTTTCTGATTCCGCTTCAATTTCTGGGATAGATTCGGGACAGTGCTGCCGGTACAGAGAAAGCATCCGCATTAAACCTTCGGTATACTCTTTAGCGTGGTGCAAATTGCTGTAGATAAAGCCGATGGGATTGTTGATTTCGTGAGCAACTCCTGCTACTAACTGCCCCAAAGAAGACATTTTCTCTGTTTGAATTAGTTGAGTTTGAGTGCGCTGAAGTTCCAGGAGGGCAAGTTCGAGCTGTTGGGCTTGATGTCTCAATTGTGCTTGGGATTCCCGCATCGCCACGGTTGCTAACTCGTGAATCTGCAACTGAGAAAGCAGTAGTTGGTGAACGTCTAAAAGTTGGTAATTGTCCGGCTCTACCTGCACTACAATGGGTTCGTGGATTAGTTCGGGCGATCGCTCTAGAGACTGCCGTACTGCCTTCATAATAGAGGTTTTGCGATCGAGAACCAAGATATCAGTTTTAGTAAAGCGGTACAGGATGAACAAAGGCTGTTGAGAAAATAACTCCAAGCTGTAGGGGCGACTCATGTGTTCAAAAAAACGCCGGCGCGAAATCATCCCTGCAAACTTTCCTTTCTCAGTAATGATGATGCCGGGAAGTAAAGGATTAGATTGAAAAATTTTAGTAACTTCGCCACCCAGACACTCTGACTCCAGGAGAAAGTTGTACAGGGTTAATTCCTCTAGAGTCGATCGCAAACCGAGCGGCGATTTCAGGGGACTTACCCCATCAGTTTCATACACTGCTCCCTCCTTTGGTAATTGGCAGTTGCTGTTGGCTGCTGGAGTATTGCGTACTATTTGCACTGCTTTTTCTACTCTTTTGATAGCTTGGCAATCAACTCTACTCGGCTCGCTCCAATCGAGTTAATTTAGCATGATTTTTTTCTTTAATCGTGCTGTTGTCACCCGAAACGATATAGCAGGTTAGATTAATTTAACAGTAGATACCTTTGCAACCTGACTACTTAGTAAGTTTAATCTATCCCAAATTCTACTAACCAGAATCTAGCACTTATCACTAGCTTGAATGTTTCATAACATGAATTTGGTTCAGATTGATAGACATCCGCGATCTGGGCGAGGACATTTGCTATTACCCCTTACCTAAAATTATATGACAATCCAGAAAAGAGTAGCGACAAATCTGGAGCCGATCGCCCGCCCTGACAATTCAACCGCAACCTGTTTCTGCTAATTGGCACAAAATGTCAATTGTCAGTTTTTTCGCACAAATGCCGATCGCTCTCAACACCCGGATTGTATTGCAGGTAGTCTCCTAGCCAGCGACAGCCGACGGCGAGCAATGTGTCAAGTTCGGCACCTTCTACTTTAGCAGGATCGAGACTCCAAAGCTTCACCGACCCATCTTTCCCGGCAGATGCTAAAGTTTTGCGATCGGCACTAAAACTCACACTCCACACATCCGCTTGATGTGCCCTAAAAGTTTGCAGCAAAGTCCCGTCGCGGCGCCAAAGTCTCACATTGCCGTCAGTGCTGCCCCCTGCCAGCAACTTGCTGTCTTTACTCCAACTGACATTACCCAAAGCTGCTGTAGAATCGAGAGTTTTGAGCAACTTGCCGTCAGTATTCCAAACTTTCACCTTCCAATCGTGACTAGCTGAAGCAATCCTCTCACCGTCTGGCGAGAAATTGCAGCCCCACACTTCATCTCCGTGTCCCAAAAGAGTTTTCTCAAGTCGAAACAGTGTTTTCCCGCTGCGTTTCCAAAGTTTGACAGTTCGATCTTGACTGGTGGAAGCCAACATATTACCGTCGGGACTGAACCTGACTGATGTAACAGGTCTAGTATGTCCTTTTAAAGTATGCAGCAAAACACCGCCTGCATTCCAAATTTTAATAGTTTTATCCGAACTTGCAGTAGCAATTAGTTGAGAATCATGGCTAAAACTTGCACTCCAAACTAAATCTTGATGTCCTTTCAAAACTTGCTGCAAAGTTCCGTCGCGGCGCCAAATTCTGACAGTTTTGTCAAAACTTGTAGAAGCAACTAACTGACTGTCAGGACTAAAAACTACCTCAGTAATTGACTCGGTGTGTCCAGGCAAACTCAAAATTAACTTACCGTTAGGCTGAAAGAAATTCACCAACAATTCGTCAGTCGCACTCACAATCAACTTGCCATCCGGGCTGAAATTAGCCGTGTGTCCCTTAAGCAAACGATTGCGTTCTCTAACTGCATTTACCGTTCGGTGCAGTATATTTAGTGTCTGTGCTTTCAGCGTTGGGGAAACTTCTATCTCTCGCATTTTTTTGCCAGCACTGACTGCTGCGATTAAAGCTCCTAGCTGATCGTAGCTTAGGGAAATATCGGCGGTAGAATTGAGTGCTTCTATGTGGGTAATTATTGCTTGTCTTTTTTGATTTTCAGCTTTCTGGGCTACTCGCTGCACCTGCACGAGCACGCTACCAGAGATAGCAGAAATTACAGCGAGTGCAAACAAACTAAATTGGACTGTTCGCTTGGCTTTTTGCTGAGCTTTAGTCAAAACTAAATTTGCTTCGGTTAATATTTGCGAAGCTGCTTTTTCTAGTTCCAAAGCTCTTTGAACTTCCAGATTTTCTTGTTCTTGGCTAGCCGAGAGGAATTGATAATCGCGATCGCTCAAACTTTTGTCAGCCGCCCAGATTAAGGCTTCTGCGAGAGCTCTGCCTTGCAGCAAGCGGGAAGCGTCTGTGTGGTTGGAGGCTTCCCAAGCGCAGATAGACTCGGAGTAAGGCAGGAGCTTTGCTAATTCTTGGTGTATCCATTCCCGATTAAAAACAGACGCATAAATTTGGTTGTAAACTCTCAGTTTTCCTCCATCTTGGACGATTAAACCTGACAGTAAAAGTTCCATTTTTTGGGAACTGTATTTAGCTAAATTATATTGAGCAATCGACTCTTTTGCGGTATTTTCTGCGCCGTTTGGCAGAGTCATATCTGCTAAGATTTGTTGGTAAAGTCCTAGCAAACGGCCGATGCGCTCTTGATTTCTCAGGAGGCGATCGCGAATTGTCTTGAGATGTTCGGGTTCGTCTTGAAATTCCCAGTTTTCTACGGTGCTAGACTGCACTAATTCGGCAATAAATAATTGACAGTTGGCTGGGCTATGGCAATCGCGGCTGGTTTCTGCTGCTAACTTCTGGGCAGTTAATTGACAAAGTTTTTGAGTAAGGAATGGCTGTCCTCCAGTCCAAGCTAAGATTTCTTTGAGAATTTCGTGGGAATTATCGATTTTTTCTGGCCATCCTCTGACTAAAGGTGTGGCTTCGGCAAGATCGAATCCTTTGAGTTCAATGGCGCGGCCGATATTAAACGGAGTTCGGGTTTTGTCAGAGATCAAATCTTGAGGAGTCGCTACTCCAAATAAGGCAAAGGTCAGGCGGTTGTATTCGGGATTTTCGGCGCGTTTGTTGTAGCAGCCGCGCACCCAGGCAAAAAAGTCGTCGCTGGAGAAGTTCAGGGAGAGAATGCTGTCAATTTCGTCGATAAAAATTACGATATTGCGATCGATCGCAGGAAGCAATACTTGTTCGATAAATTCATTTAATCTGACGGCTGGTGGCAAGTCTTCTCGATCGCGCCACCAAGTCTTGACATTCATTTTAATTTTAAAGCTATTGGCGAGAGTGGCTGTAAAACCCGCGTACCACTGGACGGGAGTTATTTGAGCCGTGCCAATTCCTGTGATGTCAACAATTGAGCAGGCAATATTTTCTGCTTGCAAGCGACGCGCTGTTTGCACCCGCAGACTCGATTTTCCCATTTGTCGGGAGGTGAGCACGTAGCAAAAATTACCTGCTTTTAACGATTCGTAAAGTTCGCTATCTGCTGCTCTGGTGACGTAGGTAAGAGCATTCGCCTGCAAACTGCCACCAACTTGATATGCAAATTCTGTCGCTGCCAAATCGGACACGGGAAATAAAGGGGAAGCAGAAGGAAGAAATTCTATTTTAGCCGACTTTGCGCCAAGCTCAACTTCAATTTGAGATAATTGGTTTGGTTTCGATAATATTTCGATCATAATTACTACTGCTTCCCCTTTATTTTAAGCAATTCTCATTAGAAACTCTAGGATGTTCATGGGAGGAACCTCGGGAGGCCGGGTTTTGTGGGGCGATCGCAGTGACTTGGATAAAAATGACTGTTGAGGAAAGTAAGCGAGGATTTCCATGTGCGGTTTGCCGAACTAGATGTGTTAAATCTATACACGGCGGGGCGATCGCACTTTCAGTACAATGTCAGTATTTCAACCTCTACATCCGCTGAGTCTGAATATACAAGGTGTGAAAGTAGCTCTAATCCTGTGGCTGTCTCGCTCTGAGGTTGTTCGCGGGTGTGGCGGTAGGAGGCTCAGAGGTAGACAGTTAGCGTATTGGCACAAGCAGAGAGGGAGGGAGAGAGGGGGGGCAAGAGGTGAGGCGAGAAACCGGGTTTCTACGATTTTTTTCGTTGAGTTACCAGAAATCTTCGTAGAAACCCGGTTTCTGAAGTCATGGTGGGGGGCGAGAAACCGGGTTTCTACGATTTTTTTCGTTGAGTTACCAGAAATCTTCGTAGAAACCCGGTTTCTGAGTTTATTACGTAAATGCCTTAATATCACCCAAAAGTATGATTGATGGACAAAAAGTTGCGTGTTATTATTCTAAATAATTCTATACAAAAATACTTTTACCGAAAAGGAGAACAAAAAATGGACACACCTACAGATCGCGTACAAGAACCTGTCGGGGCAAGAGAACTCGAATCAATACCTGTATCGGGAAAAGTTTCTGCCGAAAAAGTTACTGAAGTTCAATTTGACGCGACTCCTTTAGAAACCCCTACTTATACTCAGGACAAAGTTAGCGTCGAGGAGTTGAAGATTAACGGCGACGATTTGGTTGCTAAAGTTAAAGAGCTGATTCACGAAGGGAGTATCCGCCGCCTGATTATCAAAAATGAAGAGGGACGGATTTTAGTAGAAGTTCCTCTGACGGTGGGAGTAGTCGGCGGAGTCATCAGCGCGACTTTGTTTCCAGTGATTGCAGCAGTAGGAGCGATCGGTGCATTAGTCGCTCACATGACGATTATAATTGAAAGAAAAGAATAATAATAACTCAGTCGCGATTACTGCTAATATCCGGTTAATTTCCTGTCATAAAGCTGGTTTGTAGTGAGGACTTTAGTGCTCTTTTTGTGAATCAGGACTTACGCAAAAAGTGTTTTTAGGGTGGAATTATAGCGGTAAGGTGCACGGTTAGAGCGCACCTTACCAAAATTAGGTGGGAGCATCTCATTTTTGCAAAAAGCATTTTTTTGTTGTAGTGCGATCGTCCCCGCTCGCTTGTTTTTAACAGCAAGCGAGCTCTTAAGCTCGCACTACAAAATAAAACAGAGATGCTCCCAATTAGGTTGTGCGTAAGTCCTGATTTTGCCAACATATGCTAAGAAACTGTTTGGTGAGCTAGCTTAACTGTTCCTAAAGCCGTCTTCCTGCTGTCAAAGAGTTTCATAACCCCGGAGGAGATGGTATCGATGACATCGGGAGCGCAGTAAGACAGAAACTCTTCCGACGAAATGTGACCGGCAAAGAATTCTTGAGCTTTCTTCAAAAAGTTTTCGGTTTCTGCAAAGCCGATAGATTTGATAATAAACGTAGCCACGGGGGAGTTTTTAATATCATAGGGAGATTCTTGATTACGTCCTATTGCTAACAAATCTAAAACCTCTTTTTCCAACTGACTTTCTAAGGGGTAAGCGATTTGTCTGTTGGGCAAGTAATCTTCCAAAACCGATGTTTTAAATCCTGGTGCGCGCAATTCTCCCATCATTGTCGAAAGCGGAATGTCGCGCCCCAAACGGTAGGAAAGAGCTTCTAAAATTGCGATCGTAATTAGTTTGATACCCAGATAAAGTTTGGCGACTGCGATATTTTTTCTAGTTTGGGCAATCATGTGAGCGTAGGTTTCATTGTCCGGTTCTTGCATAAACTGCTGAAAAACCAGTTCTGGTTTGAGGAAGTTTAAAAATCCTTCCATCTTTTGCAGAGATTTGCGATATCCGCCCACGGTATAGGAATTGACATTGCTCAATTCGTGGTTGGTTTCTGGCATCAAGTTCCAGGTATTGTCTAAGAAATTAGAGGAATTTGGAGAGGCAAAATTCTCTACATCCCGATTGGCTAACCTGACCGAACGCTTGACAATTTCTGCTGTTTCGGCATCAGTCCATCCGAAATTCAAATCGCGATTTACACTTACCAAGCGCTGGTGCAAAAGTTCGATCGCACTCAAACCGCTGGCCGAAATCGGACGAAAAGGAATCGTAGCTTCGATGCAAGCGGCAATTTCGGCGATCGTACTTGCAGGCAAAAAAGGCTCCAAAGATTTGGCAGCAATCACGGCACTCAAGAATTCGTTCTGGCCGGCAAACGGAGAGAGAATCTTGCCTGGAACAAACCCAAAGACAGAGGCCACCAGGTGATACATGGCATCGTCGGGTAGTTCGGTTCGATCTCTAATCACTAACTGCGATCGCACTTCTTGGACAAAAGGACAAAGGGCGCTGCTGATATTGAAACTTACGCCCTGATCGACTTGGACGTACACGAGGTCGTGAAACAGCGCAGCCAGTACCTCGATCGGATCGACTGACCCTCCGACCTCAAAAATGTGTTCCGACGTGTGAAAGTAGCGCCAAGGCCCCCTCATCGTTTGAATGATGAGCTCTGCTATCTGCTCCAGCTTCGGAATGTCTACTCGACCTCCCAATTGCTCGATCGACGCTACCAAAGCATCCAGACACCGTTTTTGTTCTCCGAAAAGCTCCATTTACGCACCTCCACTACATTCCCTGATTGTCTTGGGCTTGATTGAATGGTATCAAAACGCGCTGCGATCGTGCCATCGCTCGTGAGTGAAAACTTGTTTTTGTCAGAAGTCCGATCGGGGGGTAAAAGCCAGAGGGGAATACAGGGAGAGAGGGAGAGAGCGCCAGAAGAGAATTAAAAATTAAAAATTTGCCGCGATTCTGGGAACTAAAAGGTTCTGTATCATCAATAACATTAGATTTGAGCGGATACCATTTTAGATTTTAGATTGTGGATTGAAAAATTGCAGGATTGAAAAATTGCAGGATTGAAAAATTGCAGGATTGGGAATGACTTATGACTATCGGGGTTTGGATCGCCGACAAAGCAAAAGCAGTTGCATTTTTTTTAACAATAGTGAGTTTACAACCGCCCGATCGCTAAATCTCAAAAAAACGCGGTTTTTCTCAATCTGGGTCGATCGACTTCTAGGGAAGCAGAAACCTGGTTGTAGCCCGCACGCGCCAGCGATCGAGCGATGTTCAGCTTTTAGACAGAGGTAAACACCCGTGCGATCGCTGCAAGATTAACTAGGAACTGAGCAATTTGGGAGACTAGGTGGCGTGAAATTCGTGTCCGACCCGCGAATAACAGTCAAAATCCGCAAAATGAACGAGCGGGTGCGGTGGCAAGAAAAGTCGATCGCCGATCGGGGAATTGACCAAACTAAGATGGTTTTGGACGATCGAACCGATGACTGTCCTGAATTTTCATTTTTAGTCGCAGGCGACAGCGGCACCGGCAACCACCGCGGCCACAACCCGCAGCGGCAGGTTGCCGAGTTGATGCTGCGGGAACGCCAAAGTTGCCGTTTTGCTCTGCATACGGGCGATGTAGTTTATCTGGTGGGTTCGAGTGAATATTACTTGCAAAACTTTATTCGCCCCTACCGAGAGTTTATCGTCGGCGGCGAGCAACCATCTCGGATTGCTTACGATCGCATGGTGTTCAACTTTCCGTTTTTGCCCGTACCGGGAAACCACGACTACTACGACTTGCCGATATTCTACGGAATTCTCTCTGCGACTGCTTTGCCGCTGCGGAGGCTGCTGGGTTCCAAGTTAGATCTCGATGTCGGCTGGCACGGTTCGGAGATCGGAAATGCCTACGCCAAAGCCTTTCTCGACTACCTGAGGGCTCACAAATTGCCGGGAGAGCTCGATCGCCACCTAGACGCCCACTACACCGCCAGCACCAGCACAGGCCGCTGCATCCGCTACCAACCCGGACGCTTTACCCGCTTACCCAACCGCTATTACACGTTTCGCAGCGGGGGTATCGACTTCTTCGCCCTCGACTCCAATACCTTCAACGAACCCTTACCGATCCCGAAAACCAAAGAGGGCGAGATTCGCCGCCAAAATTTGGAACTCGATCGGCAAAAGTTGGAACAAGAAAAATTGGAAATGCTCGAAATGTCCGATCGGCTAAACCCGGAAATTCCCGAAGAAGCCGAAAAGCTAGACGACTTGAGCGCCAAATTAGAGCAAGTTGACGAAATGCTGATGGATATCGACAAACAACTGTCGCCCGACAGAACAGCCTCCACGGACGTTGAACAACTCGAATGGCTCAAAAGGCGATTGATTGCATCTTGGGCAGATTCAGACGTGCGGGGGCGGGTAATGTACTTGCACCATCCCCCCTACGTAACCGAGGCGACAAAGTGGAATCAAGCTCAAACTTTGGCAGTTCGGCTGCGATTGCGCGAGGTACTCGATGCGGTGGCCGATGCAGTTGGGGAGGAGGCGCGGGGGCGTCCCCTAGTAGATTTGGTACTCACAGGCCACGCCCACTGTTTGGAATACCTGCGGACTGGGGATACCGGACACGGCGACTCTGGGATTAATTGGATTGTCTGCGGGGGAAGCGGCCACAGCCTGCGGCGTCAGCGCCCGGAAGGGCCGATATTGCAGGAAGCATCGAGCCCGGAAGCTTATCGGTTGGCGCGCGAGGCTGGTGCTGAAACAGCCAGCCGGCGGGTAGCGGAATCTTTGCTATTTGTCGGCCGCAGCGGCGAAGGTTCCCACAAACGCCGTCCTTATTCGTGTTTGCGGATTGATGTTCTTGACGGGACTCCCCCCAAGTTCAGAGTTCGACCTTTGGTTGTCGAACGATTTGAGGGGAAATGGCAGGAAATCGCGATCGAACCTTTTGTAATTTAACTTTCGCTTCTAGGTTTGTAGTGAGGACTTCAGTCCGCAAAAATTGGGAAGGACTAAAGTCCGAACGATCGAACCTATTTGGTTTTAGGTTTGTAGTGGGGACTTTAGTCCTCAGGAAAATAAGGACGAAAGTCCTCACTACAAACCAATTTAATTGTTGTATCTCAACAGGAAATAATATTACCAATTACCAATTACCCATTCCCAATTCCCCATTCCCAATTACCCCTTACCAACTATGAAACGTTCAGCTTGCCTAATCTTTAATCCCGTCGCCGGCAACAGCGACCCCGACCAAGACTTAGCGACAATTCAAGAAATGTTAGAGCCGTTTATTGACTTAGACATTCGGCTGACAACACCAGAATTAGATGCAGATCAACTCGCCCGCGAAGCAGTTGCTAGAGGAGTTCAGGAAATTATTGCTTCCGGGGGTGACGGCACATTATCAGCAGTTGCGGGCGCCATTGTGGGGACAAATATCCCTTTAGGAATTATTTCGCGGGGAACTGCGAATGCTTTTGCAAATGCTTTGGATCTTCCGAATACCATCGAAACCGCCTGCGAAACTATTTTGGGAGGGTTGACGCGGGTGGTGGATGCGGGGATGTGTAACGGTAAAATGCCGATGGTTTTGTTAGCTGGAGTGGGTTTTGAGGCGGAAACTGTCGAATTAGCTGATCGCGAAATGAAGAATCGCTGGGGAATGCTGGCCTACATTCTCTCGGGAATCAAACAGTTAAACAATTTAGAAAGATTTGAAGCCGAAATCGAAACCGAAGATAAAATCATCACCGTTACTGCGGTGGCCGTGACAGTGGCGAATGCAGCGCCGCCTACTTCCATTTTAGCTCAAGGCCCCGCGGGGATTATTTTCGATGACGGCTTGCTGGACGTGACGCTGGTGGCGCCTCAAAATAAAGCAGGGGCGATCGCAGCTTCTTATCACCTCTTACAAACAGCATTGAGCGGCAATCCTACCGATCGCGACGACATCGGTTATTTGCGCGCAAAAAAAGTAAAAATCAGTGCCGATCCGCCTCAAAAAGTGGTTGTAGATGGAGAAATTGTCGGCATGACTCCGCTTTCAATTGAGTGCATTCCCGGAGGTTTAACTATTTTCATACCGCGAGTTGAAGAAGATGTACCCGTGGAAAAACTGACAGGTTTAGCTGACATTGAAGTGACAATGAAACCCTTAACTTAAACATGACCTAGGCAACTCTTAAGGTACGTAGTTGCGCTTGGGCGATCTTAGGTACGTAGTTGCGCTTCAGCGCTCAAAGGTACGTAGTTGCGCTTCAGCGCTCTCTTCTCTTAAGGTACGTAGTTGCGATGAAAGCGCTCTCTTAATTAGATATGAAAGAGCAGTATTCTGGAGGTACGTAGTTGCACTTCAGCGCTCTTTTAATTAGATATGAAAGAGCGCTGAAGCGCAACAACATACCTTAAGACCGCGTGGGCGCTCTTTTAATTAGATATGAAAGAGCGCTGAAGCGCAACAACATACCTTAAGACCGCGTGGGCGCTCTTTTAATTAGATAGGACTTACGCATTGACAAAATCACAAAATAGTGCATTGATAAATATGAGTGGTCTACTTTCCAGGTATTTGACAATGAGAAAAACTACCAAACCCTC